>JAQURX010000001.1 GCA_028715415.1 Candidatus Omnitrophota bacterium
CCTCGTTCGCAACGAGGAGGCCAGCGGTTCGATCCCGCTCAGGTCCATGTGAAATTTCATTAATAAAATTTCACATGGATGCCGAAATAATGTATTTCGGCCCCACCCAAATATTTTCGCCGAGCAATGAAAAATCTCAAAAATTTCTTATCCTTATTGATTTTTCTTTCTTTAGTCTCTGTTTGTATATTTCTGCCTAAAATCTTTAAGACGTCTTGCATAGAAGCAAATGAAAATTTAAAAGAAGCATCCTTCTATAAAAAACTGGATAAGGGTGTTGTGCAATGCCAGCTTTGCCCGCGTACCTGTGTAATCCCCGACGGAAAACGTGGATTTTGCGGGACAAGAGAGAATCATAAAGGCGTTTTGTATACTCTTGTTTACGCCAAGCCGGTTACAATTACATTTGATGATCCTATTGAGAAAAAACCTTTTTTCCACTTTTTGCCTGCAACTAAAACATTCTCAATTGCAACAGCAGGTTGTAATTTGAAATGTAAATTCTGCCAGAATTGGGAGATTTCACAAAAGCTTCCCGAAGAGGTTGAATATTTTTATATTGAGCCAGAGAACCTAGTTAAGAAATTGATTGAGTCTGGGAGGCCAAGCATTGCCTATACATATTCAGAGCCAACTATATTCTTTGAATATATGCTTGAAACAGCAAAGCTAGCCAAACAGCATGGGATTAAAAATGTGATGCATTCAAATGGCTTTATTAATGAAGCTCCTTTAAGAGAATTGGCAAAATATCTTGATGCAGCAGATATTGATTTGAAAGGCTTCACCGATGATTATTATAAGAGTATTTGCGAAGGAAGACTTGATCCTGTGCTTAGGAGTTTAAAGATTTTAAAAGATGAAGGCGTGCATATTGAGATTACTAATTTGATTCTTCCGGGGTATAATGATAATGAGGATGAGATAAGAAAGATGTGTTTATGGATTAAAGAAAACCTTGGAGAAGATACGCCGCTTCATTTCTCAAGATTTTTTCCAACTTACAAGCTTATCGCACTTAACCCTACCCCCGCGCAAACTTTGGAGAATGCGCATAGGATAGCGCTGGGCTGCGGGTTAAAGTACGTTTACATAGGAAATCTTCCCGGGAATCCGGCGGAAAATACTTTTTGCCCGAAATGCAAGAAAATTATCATTGAGCGAAAAGGGTATTTTGTAGCGCAGAATAATATTATTGACGGAAAATGTAAGTTTTGCAAAGAGGAGATTAAAGGTGTTTGGAATTAGTAAAAAACTTTTAATTTGTAGTTTTTTATTTTGTGCCTTGTGCCTTGTATCTTGTGCCTGTTTTGCCCAAGTTTGCAAAGAGCCTAATGTAGCAGGGGCATTTTATCCTGACAATAAAGAACAGCTATCTAAATTAATAGGTATCTTTCTTAATAACGCTAACCCTGAAAAAATAGACGCAGAAGTGCTTGCGATAATTTGCCCTCACGCTGGATATGGTTTTTCCGGGCAGACGGCAGCCTTTGGTTATAAATTAATAAAAGATAAGCCTTATAAGACGGTTGTGATTTTAGGGACCAGCCACCAATATGGATTTAGTGGAGTTTCAATTTATAAAGAAGGCAAGTTCAGGACTCCTTTAGGGGATGTTGAAGTAGACAATGAATTTACTAAAAAATTACTCGATAAAGAAGAAGAGGTTTCATATTTGCCGCAGGCTTTTGATAAAGAGCATTCCGTTGAAGTACAAATTCCATTTTTACAGAAAACATTAAGCGATTTTAAGATTGTCCCTGTTGTGATAGGCGATTGTTCTTTTTCTACGATTCAGAGGTTTGCAGGGCTCTTAAAGGGCGCTATTGGAGAACGCAATGATTGTTTGATAGTTGTATCAAGCGATATGTATCACGGTTATGATTTTGAGCAAGCACAGGTAGTTGATAACCTGACGTTGACTTTTTTGGTAAATATGGATGCCCAGGGTTTATACGACGGCCTTAGGGAAAATAAACTACAGCTATGCGGGGGGTTTGGCGCTGTCGCCGCATTACTGTTATCTAAAGATCTTGGGTTTGATAATTTAACTGTTTTAAAATATACAAATTCTGCAATAGTAACGGATAAGCGCGTTAAGGGGAATTGGACGGTAGGTTACACAAGTTGTGTAATATCCAAGCCTAAAGAGGCCATTATACAGAAAAAAGGAGAGCAGGCAATGCTAAATAAAGAGCAGAGAAAAAAGTTGCTGGAAATTGCCAGGGAATCCATAGAAACTTATCTTAAGACAAACAAAAAATTAGAATTAACTCAAACGGACCCAATTTTACTCAAAGATTTTGGTGCTTTTGTTACTTTGCATGAAAAAGGAGAATTGCGTGGTTGTATAGGCAACCTCGTCGGAACACAGCCGCTTTATCTGACAATAAGAGATATGGCTGTTGAATCGGCAACCGGAGACCCGCGTTTTCCCAGTGTTGAATTGCCGGAACTAAAAGACATAGAAATAGAAATTTCCGTGCTTAGCCCTATGGAAAAGATTGATTCAGCTGAAAAAATACAATTAGGAGTGCATGGAGTGTTGGTGAAAAAAGGATTTAGAAGTGGCGTATTTTTACCTCAAGTAGCTACTGAAACCGGTTGGTCAAAAGAAGAATTTCTATCAAACCTTTGCAGCCAGAAAGCCGGTCTTTCTCCTGATGCCTGGAAAGACAAATCTTGCGAAATATATATCTTTACTGCCGAGGTATTCTCAGAGAAGGAAAAATAATTTGTTAAATATCGTGATTAGCCTATTTATTTCAGGAATTTTATTCGGCTCAGGGCCGTGCCTAATTAGTTGCGGGCCGGTACTTTTATCGTATATTGTCGGAACCAACAAAAATATCGTTAGAAGCTTTAGGACATATTTTTTATTTTCTTTGGCCCGAGCTTTTATTTATTGCCTTTTTGGTATAATTGCATATTTCTTGGGGAACTTTACTCCCGCATATTTATTTTCAGGTTTTACAAAATATATAGTGATATTGGGGGTAGGTTTTATTGTATTAATTGGGGTTTTAATGATTGTTGGAGTAGAGTCGCATATATTTAGCGCTTTTTTGTGTAAACATATTTTAGAGCGGGATACTAAAAGCATCGTTATATTAGGATTAATAGCAGGTATTTTACCTTGCGCGCCATTGTTAGCAGTATTATCTTATATTGGTTTGGTTTCTAAGAGTTGGTATTTTGCTTTTGTTTACAGCTTATCTTTTGGTTTAGGGACGACATTGTCTTTACTCTTGCCGCTTTCGATGGGGGCTGGATTAATTCCGCGTTTTAAAGTGCAAGAGAAAAAGGTTTATTCTAGGATTCTCTCAATATTATGCGGCAGTATCCTTATTTTTTTCGCAATTCAGTTGTTAAGGAGGATTTTATAAAATGAATAGATTCTTTTCAAGTATAAAGAATATTTCACACGATAAAATTTTAATTAATGATGGCGAGCAGGTGCATCATATTAAGGATGTTTTGCGCATGAAAGAAAAAGAGAAAATAGCGGTTTTTGATGAAAACGGTAACGAATATTTATCGGAAATTTCTGAAATCACAGAGAATGGAATTTCAGCAAATATTCTTCAAAGAAAATCTTCAAAATTAAATAAAAACGAGATTAAGCTTACTGTTGCCTGTGCAATCCCAAAGAAATCAAAGATAGACGATATTATTGATAAGTTGACGCAGCTTAGGGTTGAAAGAATTATTCCTCTTGAAACTGAGCGGGTAATTATCAAGATTGATAAAAGCAAAAGCCAAATGCGCCATAAACGTTGGGAGAAGATTGCTTTAAGTGCTGCAAAACAGAGTCAGCGAACAAGTATTCCCGTTGTTGATCCTGTAACTACTTTTGATGGGTTGTTAAAGATTTCAGCAAACTTTGAAGTAAAATTAATTCCAAACTTATGCTCGGAATGCAAAACATTAAAGGAAGCAGTAAAATGTGCGCAAGGTAAAAGTGTTTTAGTGCTTATCGGCCCGGAGGGAGATTTTAGTAAAGAAGAAGTTAAAAAAGCAAAGAGTTTTGGTTTTATCCCGGTTTCTTTAGGTGGATCTGTGCTGCGGGTTGAAACTGCGGCAGTTGCCGCTGCCAGTTTCATTAAACTATATGAAGACAATTAAATTATATACTCTCGGCTGCAAAGTTAATCAATACGATACCCAAAGTATCCGAGAGAGATTTTTATCTCGTGGCTTTAAAGAATTAAAAGAGGGCTTGCCTGCGGATTACTGCCTTATTAATACATGCACAGTTACGTCTATCGCTGACCGTAAATCAAAAGAAAGAATCCTGCGTTGCATAAGAGAGAATCCTAAAGCAAAGTTAATTGTTACGGGATGCCTTGTTGAAAACAATCCTCATGCTTTAGCTAAAATTAAAGGGATAAGATTAATTGTCGGTAAGAATTTTTTCTCCGAAGGAATAAGCGATTTTGCCCGGCATACCCGCGCTTTCTTAAAAATTCAAGATGGTTGCAATAATTTTTGTTCTTATTGCAAGGTTCCGTTAGTGCGTGGAGCTTCCCGGAGTAGAAAGCTAGATGGTATTGTAAGGGAGGCGCAGGCTTTAGCCGAAAAAGGTTTTAAAGAAATTGTTTTAACCGGAATCTGTCTTGGTGCATATGGAAAAGATTTGCGGCCAAAGTTAAATTTAGTGCAAGTAATTGAAGCGTTGGAGAAAATTGAAGGAATTATCCGTATTAGGTTAAGTTCTATTGAAGCAACAGATGTAACAGATGAGTTAATTAAGAAAATGGCAGAGTCTAAAAAGTTATGCCGGCATTTACATATTCCTATGCAAAGTGGAGATGACGGAATTTTAAAAAAAATGAACCGTAAATATATACATAGGGATTATGTAAAATTAATTAAGAAAATAAAAACAGCTGTGCCTCAGATTGGGATTACTACTGATATATTGGTGGGTTTCCCCGGGGAGAGTAAAACAGCTTTTGAAAATAGCATAAAATTAATTAAAGAAGTTACACCTTTAAGAACACACGTCTTCCCTTATTCTTCAAGAGAGGGGACAAGGGCAGTTTGTTTAGAAAATAAGCTTAATAGAAAAGAGTTAGAAGAGAGATTGAAGGAAATTAGAGAAGTTGCTCGGGTTTGCGCGGAAAGATTTAGGAAGAGTTTTATCGGAAAACGGATGAAGGTTCTTATTGAGGCAAGGGCTAAAGATAACCCGGAATATTGGGAGGGCTATAGCGATAATTATCTAAAGGTGGTTGTTAAGTCAAAACTTAACCTGAAGAATAAATTAGTAAAGGCCAAAATAGGAAAACTAGGGGACACATCCTAAAGCAGGATGTGTCCCTAATAGCTTGAAATACACTCACGCATGTGGTATACTTAATTAAGATTATAGATACTTATATGCGCCATTTTGGAATAGGGGCAACAAGAACGTATTTATAAAACATTCATAGATTCAAATAGTTACAAATTATTATTAAGATTATAAAACCTATTCTCTAGAAAATGGAGAATAGGTTTTTTTATGCTTGACAAGCTTGAAGGGGGGTGGTATAAAATCAGCAGAAGGTGACAAGCGCTGTAAGTGCCTCTTACAACTGAAATAGAAGTTATAATAATTTAATCAAAGAGGTAAGCGTGGTATCAAGTCAAATTTTCCTTTAGGGAGGAGGTAGTGAAAATGAAAAACAGAAAAGGTTTTACGTTAGTCGAAATCATGATCGTAGTTGCAATTATCGCTTTATTAGCAGCTATCGCTATACCTAACTTGCTACGTGCAAGAGTTAATGCTAATCAAGCAGCAGCTCAAGCAGCATTGCAGACAATCTCTACAGCGATGGAGAGTTTGCGTTCAACCAGCGGAAGTTATCAGATGACTCCCGGTGGTGCTGCAGCTACATTAGCCGGGTTAAGCGGTGCTAATCCGCCTTATATTGATGCGACATTGGGTTGCGGTGCTCCACCTTGCGCAAAGTCTGGTTACAATTTCGGTGAATTAGTAGTAGCTGCCAATAATCAGGAATTTATGGCATCTTGCGTTCCTGTGGCTGCTAATGTAACCGGCGTTGCATCTTATTGTGTTCAGGGAGATGGAGTTATCAGAGTTGATCCTAATGGCGGCGCTATTGCTACTGCCGCTGTTTGTGCAGCGTTGAATCCTACACAATAATAATTCTTTAAAGTTGTTGTTTTGCAAAAAAGGCGTCCCGAGTTTCGGGGCGCCTTTTTTGTCTTTAATTTTTTATAACCAATTATAATGTAAGAATATATAGATAAAGAATTATAAGGAAATTTTTAAATTTCTCTTGCTTTAAATCGGTTTTATGCTAAAATTTATTTAACTTAATAATTTTTCTTAAAAAAATAATGAAGATAAATAATAGAGCGCGAAGTTTTGTTTTAATAATGATAGCAATTGCAGTTTGTGCTCTTTTTTTAAGGATTGCTGTTGAGAAAATAATCCAGATTTCAACTATCCAAAATGAATCAAACGCTTCTCTTACCCTCAAGTTAATTTCAACCGCCTTAGAGAATTACGCAAAAGATAAACAAGGCGCTTATCCTTCAAACTTTTCTGCTTTAATCAAAACAAATCCTGCATATCTTGATAAAGATTATGTTTCTCTTTCTCCGATAAAGGGTTATTATTATGCTTGTCCGAGGCTTGAGGCTTCCGGGTATAATTGTTATGCAACTCCAGTTAAATGTAATTTAACAGGAGGGGTAATCTATGCTGTTTCTACTGGCGGGTTACTAACTAATGAAAGATGCAGCAGAAAGGAATAATCATATGAAAAAGAGCGGTTTTACTTTAGTAGAAATTATGGTGGTGGTCGGTATCTTAGTAGTTTTAATGGGTATTGCTACGGTTAATATTATGAGGAGTAGGACAGTAGCTACTGAAGGCATTGCTTTAGCCAATCTTAAAACCTTAAGCAATGCTTGTCAGTCGTATCATCTTGATACAGGGGTATACCCTGCAGATCTATCAGTTTTGGCCAATGCTAATCCAGCTTATATTGATTCTTCTTGGGCTAATTCGGGAGTAAAACAGAAATATACATTTGTATATACAAAAGTAACAGATGACAGCTTTACAATTAATGCTAATCCTGTTTCTAATGTTTTAAGAGGAAGATACTTCTATACAGATCAGGATAGCACTATTTGGGCCAAAGCAGACGGCCCAGCCAGCCCCAATAATGATGCGCCGGTTCAATAAGAAAGGCTTATCTTTGATGGAGGTGATGGTAGCGGCTTTATTGCTTAGTTTTACTCTTGTTTCTATTTTGGTATTATTTATTAATTCTTTATTAATGAATCAGTCAAACCGCAATCTTACAACTGCAGTTGCTCATGGCCAATTGGTGATGGAGCGGATAAGAGATACGAGTTTTTCTTCAGTTGCAGGAAGAATTAATAATGCTACGTGGAATTATAATACCGGGGATATTCAAGCTAATCTAAATTCTGCCCCCTTAGTGAATGAAACAGTTGTTGCTGCAATGCCAAACGGCATAGGCGATCCTTTAGATGTAACTGTTACAGTAAGTTGGGACAACCAAACAACTAGTCCTTTGATGCGAAGACGAAGTATAGTCCTTAGAACGCAGTTGACGGAATATTGATGAAGGGATTTACGCTTTTAGAAGCTTTGATTTCTGTTCTTATATTTAGTTTTTTAATTGTTGGTATTTATGCAACTTTGACTGTTGGGGAAAAGACATTTAATGAAGGAAATGTCTTGTTAATGTTACAACAGAATACCAGAAGGGCTATGGATACAATGGTTAAAGAATTAAGAGAAGCTTTGAATCCGACTCTAGCAGGAAGCATTGTTATCACTCCCACTGGTAACCAGATTACCTTTAGCACTATTGGAAGAGCCGGTATTTCTTACTATGTTTTAAATAACCAGCTTGTACGTGAATTCCCAGCCGGTACGATTAGAGTTGTTGGAAACAATGTTGCCAATTTACTATTTATCCAAAATAGCCATATTTTAACCATAGGTTTAACGGAGAGTCTTGTATATAGAGGAGGAAGAACTTTGCAATTTCCGTTAAGAGAAGAAATTAATTTAAGGAATCCTTAAAAATGAGGTCGATAATGATTAAAATGAATAAGAAGGGAATCGCTTTAATTATTTCTTTTTTTGTAATTCTTGTTTTGTCAATTATTGGTTCAGTTGCTATTTCCCGTAGTATTTCAGAAGGCAGGGTTGCCAGCAAACATTTGGAATCAGCCCAAGCTTTTTGGTTAGCAGAGGCAGCGATGACTCAAGGGGTGCGGCAGTTAGCTTTAAATTATAATTTTAATGGCGCAAGCGCAAGAACTCGTATGGTTGCCAATAATGATATTGCAGGTGGTTATTTTTTTGAGATTGCTCCGGATGTTACAGTGCCGACAGACCGTGTAATTACTGCTCATGGGATAATACCTTTTGTAGCAGCTGGGACACCCAGAACAGAACGTATTATCCAGGTTACTGCCAGAAGGAGTATACCGGCAGATTTCTATGACAATGCAATTTATTCAGCAGGAGACATTACTCTTAACGGCAACGCATATAATATTAATGGTAATGTCCGGTACGCTGGCAGCATTACCAGCCCAAGTAATATAACAGGGACACATACGCAAGACCCGGCTATCAGCCCTTTAGCGATGTTGGACTTCCAGCAATTATTAACAATCAGCCAGTCACAAAATAATGTCTATGCATATGTTGGAAATAAATTAAAAAATACGGTTTCCGGAAGCCAGAATCTTCCTACTTCTTTTTGGTTTTCTCCGGGCGTGCCTAATGTCGTTTATATCATGGGAGATTTATCAATTAATCCAAGCGGAGGCACTGTGGGCGGGTTTATTGTCGTAGCAGGGGATGTAATTAATGATCTTACCGCCACGCAAGATACTACTTTAAATGGCAATGGAACTGTAGATGGATGTATCTATACACGTGGGGAATTCCGGGTTAACGGTGGTGGTGGGGGTAATTTAAATGTTAATGGTGGTGTATGGGCAGGTGAATTAGGAGCAAGGGTAAATGGAAGTGTAAATATCGGCTATAATCAAACATATATGGATGCATTGGCAGGATTAAATATTAATCCCGGTGTGCAGGTTATTTCTTGGAGAGATTTGCAGAATCCTTAAAATTTAATAATGGCAAAACCAGAAGTAAAACCAAAATTCACTAAAGAAAGATTTTCTGTAGGGCTTGATATCGGTTCGCAGAGCATAAAAGCGGTCAAGTTAAGGTTTACAAAAGATGCGGTTGAATTTTGTGCTTTTGAAATAGATTCCGCTCAACTTGACTTGGCTAGTTTATTAAAGAAGGTGAAGCAATCCTTCGGGATTGACCTTGTAAATATTTCTGTTTCAGGGCCTGCAACCGTTATTAGGTATGTCAATTTCCCGAAGATGAACAAAGATGAATTGAAGCAAGCCTTAAAATTTGAAGCACAGAAGCATATCCCGTTTTCAATCTCGGAAATTAATCTGGACGGAGTCATCTTAAAAGATGATTTGCCTGATGGGAAAATGCTTGTTTTGCTTGCCGCGGTAAAAAAAGATATAGTAAGCCAGCGGCTTAAGCTACTAGAGGAAGCCTCCTTAAGGCCAAATTTAATTGATATTGATTCTGTAGCACTTATAAACGCTTTTAATTTTAATTACGACGCCGAAGAAAGTTTGAAAAATAAGGTTGTGGCACTTCTTAATATTGGCGCTGCTACCAGCAATCTGAATATTGTTGAAAATGGTATGCCGCGTTTAAGCCGGGATATCCATATTGCAGGCTCTAACCTTACAAAAAAGATTATGGACACTTTGGGATTAGAATTTAATAATGCTGAAGAATTAAAGCTTAATCCTGATAAAGTTCAGGCAATCGCCAAATCTCCAGCTCAAGTGCAGGCATCCTCAACATCCTTGCCTGCTAAACAACCCGATAAGATTAATGCCATTGTTGATTCCGTATTAGTAAGTTTGGCTGCGGAGATCAGGACATCATTTGATTATTATGAAAGCCAGAGTACTTCGGCAGTAAGCAAAATTTTTATTAGCGGCGGGGGAAGTAAGATGTCAGGGTTAAGAGAAGCTTTATCAGCTTTTTTGGGGATTGAAGTAGAAATTTGGGATCCTTTGAAACAAATGGTTTTACCGCAAAACTTAGATGCGCAAAAGCTAAAAGAGATTTCAAGCCAGCTACCTGTTGCGATAGGATTAGCTCTGAGGGCGTAGAATGATAGAAATTAATTTATTACCGGAAGAATTAAGAGCGAAAGCCAAAGCTAAGCCAAAAAAAGAAGGCGCAAATCTTGCTGCTATGGGTTTAAAGGCAAAAAAAGCGCTTAATTTAATCCCGATTGTTGTAGTTATTTTGGTGTTTGTCCATGTCATCCTTTTTATTTTAGATTTAAATAGTAAAGCCCAAATGGGCGTGTTGGATGTGAAATGGAAGATGCTTGAATCTAAGAGAAAGGCTTTGGATGAATTCAATAAAGAAACTTCCGCTCAGGCTAAAGATGCTTTGGAAACGCAGGATTTGGTTTCTAAAAGAATACTTTGGGCTCAAAAATTAAATAGATTGAGTTTGGATTTGCCGTCAGGAATATGGTTTACTAATGTTACTATTAATGCAAAAGAATTATCATTAAACGGTTCTGTAGTTTCTTTGCAAAAAGAGGAAGTCAATTTGATTAATAAATTTATTGATACTTTAAAAAAGGATCCTGTTTTTATTAAAGATTTCTCTAATATAGCTTTGAATCAGGTCCAAAAGAAATCAATCGGTACTTTTGAGATAGCGGATTTTATACTGGTCTGTGCCTTAAAAACAAAATGATAAACTTTTTTGATAAATTTAATCTGGATAATAAAAAGATATTGCTGATTTTTATTGCATTTATTGTGGTTTCTTATCTTGATTATAGCTTTATTTTAAGTAAACAAATGGATTCAATAAGTGTTATTGAGCCGAAAATTAAAAAGTTAAAGAAAGATTTGAGTTCTCTTGATAATGATTTGTTGAAGATGGAAGAGCTAAAAAAGAAGCAAGCAGAAGTTGCTCAAAAAGGCTTAAGTAAAAGTAAAAGGCTTGTTTCTGAAGATCAGGTTTCCTCGTTATTTAAAGATATTTCAGACATTGCCAACAAGAACGATATTAAGGTTGGGCAGATGAAACCGGGTAAGGATGTGCCGGTTGCAACGGCTCCAAAAACTAATAAACCCGGCGCTCCCGTTGCGACTTCAAAGCTTTCAACTTTTACAATTGATTTGGAACTTCTTTGCGCTTATCATAACCTGGGTGCTTTTATCAATGATTTAGAGAATTCCGATGTCTTAATTATGGTGCAGAGTTTGAAAATTATGCCTGAAGGTGAGAATTATATGCGCCAAAAAGTAAACTTGCAGTTGAAGACTTATGTTAAGAAAATATTATAATAAAAATATTGGTATGTTTTCTGGTTTGGTGTTTGTTTTTCTTGCAATATTTTTTTATGCGCATTCAGTTATTTTTTGCGAAGAAACGTTTAAATATGATGCTAAGGGCAAAAGGAACCCCTTTATTCCTCTTGTTACCACCGACGGACGTCTGATGAAATTGGATAAAGAGGAGCAAAGAGGTAATTTGGCGGTAGAAGGGATTATCTACGATAAGAATGGCAGGTCTTTTGCTGTGGTAAACGGAATGGTTGTTGGTATTGGAGATGTGGTGTCTGATTATCAGGTTTTAAAAATAGAAGAGAATAAAGTAATTTTTATTAGAGAAGGTGAAGCTTTAGAGATAGAATTAAAGAAGGAGGGTCAATGAGGTATTTATTGTGTCTTTTTTGTTTTATTATATTTCTTATATTACCAAGCAAAAATTCAACAGGACAGGAAGTAAAAGAGACCAGCCTTAAGAATGAGTCTAGTACGGTTGGAGTCAAAGAAGCTTCGTCAGCAGTTACGGTTGTAGCTAAAGAAAAGGAACAAAAGACTGCTCCTGAAGTAAGCCCTGTGGCAAAACAGCCGTTGGTAGAATCAAGAATTGTGGAGGTTTCTTTCTCAAAAGCCAATGAAGAGCCGGTTCAAGCAATATCTCCTGCAGTTGTAGTAACTCCTCAGGTAGATATTGAAATTAAGCCTGTTGCGAATATAACGGATTCAATATCCAAATCGCAGAATGTTACGCTTGATTTCAAAGAAGCGGATATCCAAAATGTTTTAAAAATCATTGCTTTCAAATCCGGTGTTAACATTGTTTCAACTCCTGATGTAATTGGCAATGTTACAATACGGCTTGAAGATGTCCCGTGGGAAACCGCGATGGATGTAATCTTGAAGACATATGGCTTCGGTTATCAGAGGCAAGGGAATATTATCTTGGTTACAAAGTTGGAAAATATCTCTAAAATTCAAGCCGAGGAGCCATTGCAGACAGAAATTGTTGTGCTTAAGTTTCTTGATGCGCAGGATGCCCAGAAAATCTTGATTTCGTTATTGTCTCCGAGGGGGAAAATTTCTGTTTTGTATGCAAGGGGACAGAAAGGCTGGGAATTCGGAACTTTTAAGATAGGAAAAGAAACGCAGGAGAAATCAGGCATAGTAAGAGAGAAAGAATCAGCGCAAACTGAAACGATTTCTATTGAAAAAAATGCTGCGGGTGATTTGGTTTCAAAAAAAGCGGAATTTCAATCTTCGGTTAAA
This sequence comes from Candidatus Omnitrophota bacterium, assembly GCA_028715415.1. Lineage (NCBI taxonomy): Bacteria > Pseudomonadati > Candidatus Omnitrophota > Candidatus Omnitrophota bacterium. The sequence goes on from JAQURX010000001.1 coordinate 12,682, forward strand.
TCAAAGATCCTTGTTATTACCGATACAGCTTCTTCTTTAGACAGGATCCGTAATGTAATCTTGCCTATTATTGATAAAAAGCCTAAACAGGTTTTAATTGAAACAAAGCTTATGGAGGTAAACAAAAATAGGTTAAGAGATTTGGGTGTGGATCTTGGGTTTGGGGGTTCCAATAACGCAACACAAACTGCAGTTGGCATGGGTTCTTTTGGTAAAAACGCAGCTAGGGATACAACTGTAGCCGCAGGCGGGCATTCGTTGGGTTCTCAGTTTACTCCTTCCGTTTTTAATCCAAAAGAAGGTACTACGGCGGTTACGGGAGTCCAACCTTATTCTTTGGGTGCACAGCTTGTTTTCCAAAAACTTACCGGGACAAAACTTGAGGCGGTCATCCATGCCCTTGAAGAGGATACTACGACGAATACTCTCTCAGCTCCTAGAATTCTAACGCTTGATAATCAGGAAGCCTCTATTTTAGTTGGGTATCATACGCCAATTCTTACTTCTTCTGTATCTGCTGCGACCACGACGCAAGGCGCAACATTGGTGCAAACTCTTGATTATTACCAGGAAATTGGTATAAGGTTGAATGTCGTACCTCAGATAAATGATGAAGGGTTTGTTAATATGATTATTCATCCGAGCGTAACTTCTTCAAATTCAAGCATAACTGCTACTAACTCGGCAGGTGGTGTTACTATTACGACAAGCTATCCGATTATTGATGTGCGTGAAGCACAAACTCAAGTTTTAATAAAAGATGGGGAAACAGTTGTTATCGGAGGTTTGCTTAAGGATGTAAAAGCTAAGGAAACTATAGGTGTCCCGTTTGCAAGTAAAATTCCTATTCTCGGGGGATTGTTCAGAAGGGACATTTATAATACTCAAAAAGTTGATTTGCTTATGTTTATTACTGCTAAATTAATAAAAGATGGCGATTATGCTCCTGAAGAACTTGCGCAGTTGGAAAAAGGTGTAGATGCGTTGGCTGTTGAAAGAGAAGCTAAGGCAAACAAGAGCAAGAAGAAAGTTGTAAACAAGAAATAAGGTTATTAAATAAATAATTTTTATAATAGGCGCTCACAAGAATTTTCTAATCTATTTTTTGTTTTCTCTGTAGTGTCAAAGAGCGCTTAATTTTTTTTAAATATGTTTGAAGTCAGTTTTGTTTTTACAAAGAAAGGTTTAGCGCGCTATATTTCTCATTTGGATTTAATGAGATTGTTCGCACGTGCTGTCCGCAGGGCAGATTTACCGGTTAAAATAACAGAAGGGTTTAGTCCGCATCCTAAAATAAGCCTTAAGCGGGCATTGAAGCTTGGGCTTGAGAGTGAAAACGAAGAAGGGATTATTGTTTTAAAGGAACAAATGAGCCCCGCAGATTTTAGAGAAAAACTGCAAAAACAATTACCAATTGGAATAGAGATAAAAAATGTCTAAAGAAATATTGATTAATGTTGAACCGCAGGAAAAAAGAGTAGCGATTGTCCAAGACGGGCAATTAGAAGAGTTTTATATTGAGAGGCCTCAGGATAGAACTATTGTTGGGAATATCTATAAAGGAAAAATTGAAGCTGTGCTTCCTTCAATTGGGGCGGCTTTCGTAGACATCGGTTTACCTAAAAAAGGTTTTCTTTACCTTTCAGAGATAGAGTCAGCCTATGAGTTATCTGAAACTCCTCCAACTCAATCACAAGCTCCTCATGAAATAAAAAAAGGGCAGGAAGTGCTTGTGCAGGTTGTCAAAGAGTCCTTTGGTACAAAAGGCCCTCGGCTTTCAACACATATCGGCATTGCGGGAAGGTACCTTGTGTTAATGCCAGCTGAAAAACAGGTAGGGATTTCCAGGAGAATTGAAGATGATGATGAAAGAAGGCGTATAAGGCAGATGTTTTCCGAACTAAAACTACCTAAGGGTGTTGGCTACATTGTGCGTACTGCTGCCAGCGGAAAAAATAAACAGGAATTATTGCGCGATGCTCAGTTCTTATTTAAATTATGGAAGAGGCTTGAGAAGATTGCTCAGCAGCAAAAAGCCCCATCTTTAGTCTATGAAGAATACGACTTGACTTTTAGAGCTATCAGGGATTCGTTTACCGACGATGTTTCTAAGCTGATTGTAGATTCTAAGCCAGAATTCTTCAGGATCCAGCGTTTTATGAGGGCATTTTTAAGTTATCTGACTAGAAAAGTCGAGCTTTATAAGGGAGATAATTTATTTGAAGAGAAGGATATTGATAGGCAGATAAATAAAATTTTTGAAACTAAGGTTTATCTTAAATCAAAGGCTTATCTTATAATTGAGCCTACTGAGGGATTAGTTGTAATTGATGTTAATAGCGGTGGATTTAAGAAGAACCTTGAACAGGAAGAAGCAGCTTTTAAAGTTAATTGCGAAGCAGCTCTTGAAGTTGCCCGTCAGTTAGTTTTGAGGGATCTAGGTGGTATTATTGTAATTGATTTTATTGATATGGAAAGAGAGGGCCATCGTAGAGAAGTTTTTAATGTTTTGAAAAAGGCCCTAAGCCTTGATAAGGCAAAGTATGATGTTGCAGGGATTTCAAAGTTTGGTGTTGTAGAAATGACCCGTGAGCGTATACATAAAACGGCTCACATGCTTTCTTACCAAAGCTGCCCGTATTGCCAGGGAAAAGGTAAAATTAAATCTCCTGTTACAATGGCAATTTACGCTTTAAAGGAGTTAAGAAGGTTTTTAAGAGGCAAATCAGTTAAGCAGGCCAATTTAACGCTAAATCCAGCGGTTGTGGATGAGGTTTTGAAGAATAAAGAGAATTTGAGGTTTATTGAGAATAAGTTTAGGGTAAAAATCAATCTTATCTCTAATCCTGCCATACATATTGAAGAAGTAAAACTAGCTTAAAATAGCTTTTTTCCCCTTGACCAAGCCTGTTTAATAGTATATACTATTATTTCTTTAGACTAGTGAATTTATATTGATCAATCCCCAATCCTATTTCACTTTTGCCTATTGGAAGGCAAAGTGTGCCCTTGGTAGGGCAGATGGATTGGGATGAGCTTGTGCTCAAAAGGAGAGACAAAAATGTATGCAATAGTTGAAGTTGGAGCAAAACAATATAATGTCAAGAAAGATGATATTATTGAAGTGGAGAAACAAGTTGTAGCTGATGGTAAGGATATTGTTTTAGATAAGGTGCTTTTGGCTTGTAAAGACAAGAAAGTGGAGATTGGCCAGCCTTATTTGAAGCAAGCTAAGGTTGTAGCTACTGTTCTTAAGCAAACTAAGGCTGATAAGGTTATTTCTTTTAAATACCGCCGCAGAAAGTCTTCTCATTGGACTAAAGGGCATCGTCAGCAGCTTACTTGTTTGAAGATTAAAGAAATTAAGCTTGATTAATGCTTAAAAAGGTAACAGGTAAGTAACTTGAACGTATTTATTGATCAGACAAAAGTATATGTAAAAGGCGGAGACGGGGGAAGAGGTTGTAAAAGCCTTTACCGTGATAAATATGTACGTAAAGGTATCCCCGATGGAGGAGATGGTGGTAAAGGTTCAGATATTATTATAAGGGCTGACCGTAACCTCTACACTCTTCTTGATTATAAATACAATAGGCATTTTTACGGGCATCACGGAGAACATGGTTCGGGAAAGCATAAAAAGGGCAAAGATGCTGAAGATATTTTAATCCGTGTTCCGGTTGGCACTGTAATTAAAGATATTAGGAACGGCTGCATTTTGCGCGATTTAGATGAGGATGGCCAGGAGATTATTGCAGCAAATGGTGGTAAGGGGGGAATTGGCAATCGCCATCGCCAAGAAGCAACTCCGGGAGAACCCGGCGAAGAGAAAGAATTGCTCTTTGATTTAAAGTTAATTGCTCAGGCTGGAGTTGTAGGATTCCCAAATGTGGGTAAATCAACTTTTATTTCTGCAATTTCAAGCGCACACCCAAAAATCGCGTCATACCCTTTTACAACTAAAGCTCCGGTGTTAGGCGTTGTTAATTTTCATGATAAGAAGTTTGTTGTCGCGGATATTCCCGGTTTAATTGAAGGATCATCAGAAGGCAAAGGCTTAGGAGATAAATTTTTAAGGCATATTGAGCGCACCAAAATTATTATCCATATAATTGATATGGCCGGTTTTGAAAATAGAGACCCTCTAAAAGATTACGAAGTTATTAACGCCGAATTAAAGAATTACGGAAATAACGTTTATAAAAAGCCAAAGATTATCGTTGCAAACAAAATGGATATAGAAGGGGCAGCTGCAAATTTGGAAAGGTTTAAGAAGCATATTAAGAAAAAGATTTATCCGATTTCTGCTTTAAAAAGCGAAGGTTTGGAGGATCTAATTGAAGCAATTGCAAAAAAAGTATAAGCGTATTGTTGTAAAGATTGGCTCAAGCCTTTTATACTCTCAAAAAGACAAGCTTGATTCTGTTCTTGCTTCTAATCTGTGCTCGCAGATTGCCGAACTTGTTAAGGATGATAGAGAGGTAGTAGTTGTTTCTTCCGGAGCAATTGCTTTAGGCATGTCTTTGCTAAAGTTACAAGATAGGCCAAAGGAATTATCGGTTTTACAGGCAGCTGCAGCTATGGGCCAGCCGGAGTTGATGGATGTCTACCGGAGATTTTTTAAGAATACCGGGTTTGATTGCGGCCAGCTGCTTCTTACTTGGGAAGATTTCGACGAGCGCATCCGTTATTTAAATGCAAAAAATACACTAGTTACATTATTAAAATTAAAAAGTATCCCTATTATAAATGAAAATGATACAGTTTCAACCGATGAGATTAAATTTGGCGATAATGACCGCCTTTCTGCTTTAGTTGCAACGCTCATCGGAGCTGATCTTTTAATTATTCTTTCCGATGTGGACGGGCTTTTAGATAAAGATAAAAAGACAGTGGTTAGGCTGGTTAGTGAAATAACTCCTCAGATAAAAGCTTTGGCGTGCCCTACAAATAAGAAAACTTGTGTTGGTGGTATGATTACAAAGATTGAGGCAGCACGTATTGCTACGGATTCTGGCATTTCTTGCGTAATCGCTAACGGGCATACAAAAGATATTTTATTGTTAAGTGCTAAGAATCCGGGCCAAGAGGGCACATTATTTTTATCTTCCAGTGATAATCTTGATGCTAAGAAACGTTGGATAGCTTTTTCTGCCAGGCCTAAGGGGAAGATTTTAGTGGATGCGGGAGCAAAATCTGCTCTAATGAACAAGAAGAGCTTACTTTGCGTCGGTATTGTAAGCATAGAAGGAAGTTTTCAATCAGGAGACGTTGTTAGTATAAGAGATAAAGAGCACCATGAGTTTGCAAGAGGCAGAGTAAATCTTTCCTCCAAAGAATTGGATAAAATTAAGGGAACCCGCCACGATAAAGAAATAGTACATAGGGATAATTTAGTTATATTATAGGGGTGTTTAATGAATATTAAGAATGAACTTTTGGAGATGGCAAAGAGTGCACAAACTGCTTCCAGGTTCATGCTAACAGTTTCTGGCGCCAAGAAAAACGCTGTGCTTAAGGATATGGCAGCTAGTTTAATATACAAAAAGAACCTTATTCTTTCTGCAAATAAGATTGATGTGAGTGCTGCGAGAAAATCAGGTTTATCGGCAGCCCTCATTGACAGGCTTGTCCTTAATGATAAAAGAATAGCTTTAATGTCGGATTCTTTATTGGATGTCGCAAAGCTTAATGATTTTGTTGGAGAGGCTATTAAGGGCTGGCAGGTCCCATCGGGCCTTTGGATACATAAGGTTCGTGTCCCGATAGGAGTGATTGCAATAATCTATGAATCTCGTCCTAATGTTACTTCTGATTGTATCGGGCTTTGTTTTAAATCAGGAAATAGTGTTATATTAAGAGGTGGTTCAGAATCAATAAATACAAATAAACAGATTTACAAAATACTTGAAGAAGTCTTAATTAAGCATAATTTGCCGCAAGGCTTGATTAATCTTGTTTCAACCACTGACCGGCGTGCTGTAGATGAACTACTTAAATTAAATCAGTACATTGATTTGGTAATTCCCCGTGGCGGAGAAAGCCTGATTAAAAAAGTGGTTAGTCTTTCAAAGATTCCAGTTATCAAGCATTACAAAGGTATTTGTCATGTTTATGTAGATGAATGGGCTGATTTGAATATGGCCTCTAAAATTTGTTTTAATGCTAAGGTGCAGCGTCCGGGAGTGTGCAATGCAATGGAAAGCATGCTTGTACATAAAGATGTTGCTGCAAGATTTTTACCCGGCATGATAAAGCACTTTAAAGAAGCCTCTGTTGAGATTCGGGGCTGCGCATTAACGCAAAGAATTGTAAAAGGTATTAAAAAAGCTACTGTTAAAGATTATGGAACTGAGTATTTGGATTTGATTTTATCAGTTAAGGTGGTAAATGATTTAGATGAAGCTGTGCAGCATATTAATCATTATGGTTCGCATCATTCAGATTCAATTGTTACCGAGAATTATGAAAATGCTTTAAAGTTCTTAAAAACAGTTGATTCTGCTTGTTGTTATGTTAATGCTTCAACCCGTTTTACCGACGGAAATCAATTTGGTCTAGGTGCAGAGATAGGGATTTCAACTGATAAATTGCATGCCCGCGGGCCGATGGCCTTAGAGGAATTAACTACTTATAAATATATGGTTTTTGGGAATGGGCAGATAAGAGGATGAAAATAGGTATTTTAGGAGGGACGTTTAATCCAGTTCATTTGGGCCACTTGATTCTTGCTGAAGAAGCAAGAGAGAAGTTGGAATTGGATAAAGTTATTTTTGTCCCAGCATTTCTTCCTCCCCATAAAGATAATTCCAATATCGCCGATGCTAAAGATAGGCTTGAAATGGCAAAATTGGCTTGTAAGGGGAATAAATTTTTCTTTGTTTCCGATATTGAAATAAAAAGAAACGGCCGTTCTTATACAATAGACACAATAAAAGAATTTAAGGCAAAGTTCCCTGATGATGAGTTGTATTTTATTATCGGCTCGGATCTTCTTAAATACCTTGATGAATGGAAAGATTTAAGTGAGATTATTAAAATAGTTAAGTTTATTGTTGCAACCCGTCCGGGTTACCCATTAGAGAGGATCCCTACTTACATAACTACTATGGATATAAGGGCGATAGATGTTTCGGCATTTGAAGTGCGTAAATGCATAAAAGAGTCTAAATCGTTTCGCTATTTGGTCCCGGAAGCGGTATTTGATTATATAAACAAAAGGAAGTTGTATTTATGATAATTAAAGTAGCCCCTTCAATTCTATCTGCTGATTTTAGCTGTTTGGATAAAGAGGTGAAATCCGTGGAAGCTGCGGGAGCTGATATGATTCATGTTGATGTTATGGATGGGCATTTTGTGCCAAATATTACTATTGGCCCGGTTGTAGTTAAATACTTGCGTAAGACAACAAAGCTTCCTCTCGACGTGCATCTTATGATTGAAAATCCTCAGAAATATATTAAAGATTTTATTGTTGCTGGAAGCGATATGATTACTATGCATATTGAGACAGTTAGTGCTGCAGAGTTTAAGAAACAAGCGGCTATTTTAAAAGAAGAGAAGATTAAGGTTGGAGTTTCGCTTAATCCAGCTACTTCTTTGTCAAAAATTAAAGCGGTTTTAAGTTATGTGGATTTTGTGTTAGTTATGTCAGTTAATCCCGGATTCGGAGGGCAGGCTTTTATTCCTCAGGTCTTACCAAAGATAAAACAATTACGAAGTATATTCTCAGGTGATATTTCTGTTGATGGCGGGATTAATGAGAAAACAGCACAAGATGTAATCAGGGCAGGCGCAAATATTATAGCAGCCGGTTCATATATTTTTGGAGCTAAAAACAGAAAAACAGCTATAGAAAGGATTAGAGATGCCGGATAACATTGAAATTAAATTTGGGACTGATGGTTGGAGAGCGGTTATAGCAGATACCTATACTTTTAAAAACCTCGAGATTGTTTCTCAGGCGGTTGCTGATTATTTAGGCTTTGGCAAGAAAGTCGCCGTAGGTTTTGATACGCGTTTTATGTCGAGTAACTTCGCAGGCATAACAGCAAAAGTTTTAAGTAACAATGGAATTGAAGTTTTTCTTTCAGACAGGCCAGTTCCAACTCCGAATTTAAGTTTAATAGTAAAATTAAAGAAACTTGATTTAGGGGTTATGATCACCGCATCCCACAATCCGGCCGAATATAATGGCTTTAAGATAAAGAATTCATCGGGAGGCGCTGCCAGCCTTGAGGTGACAAAAGATGTGGAAAACCGCTTAGGGAAAACTCCTGTGAAAGGGGAAAATGACCAATCTACAAAAATTCATGTGGAAGATTTTACGCGTGATTATGTAAAATTTATTCGTTCTTATATTGATTTAAAGAAGATTAAAAGCAAGAAATTTAAGGTTTTGGTTGATTCCATGTATGGCTCAGGAGATAGTTTTTTTGCTCAGATATTAAAGGATACAAATATAAAATTGGAATTTATGCGTAACACTATAAATCCATCTTTTGGCGGAAGGCGTCCGGAGCCTGTTGAAGAGAATTTGGAAGAATTGAAATTAAGAGTAAAAAAAGAAAAATTTGATTTAGGTATTGCGCTTGACGGCGATGCTGACAGGATTGCTGCTGTTGCTCCCGGAGGAGTATTTATTCATCCGCAAAAAATCTTAGGGCTTCTGGCGCTTCATCTTAATCAAGATAGGCTCTGGTCAGGCGGGATAGTAAAAACAATCTGCGGCACAACCATGATTGATAATATCGCGAAGTTTTTGAACGTAAAATTATATGAGACTCCTGTTGGTTTTAAGTATATTTCAAATCTAATGGAAACTGAGGATATTGTTGCCGGAGGGGAAGAAGCAGGAGGAATGGGGGTTAAGGGTTATATTCCTGAACGAGATGGAACAGTTGCCGGATTGTTGCTGCTTGAAATGATGTCATATCGCAATAAAGATATTTTAAAAATTTTGAACGAAACGGAAAAGAAATTCGGAAAGTATTATTATGTCCGGGCGGATTTTCATCTTGAAAAACGCGTTGAGCCGAAAAAAGAAGATTTACCGAAAGAATTATTGGGCAAGAGAGTTGTTGAGATAAAAGATTATGATGGGATAAAGCTAATTTGTGAAGATAAAAGCTGGTTAATGTTTAGAGGATCAGGTACTGAGCCGATTATGCGAACTTACGCAGAGGCTTCCTCGTTAGAACGCGCAAAAAAACTACTTAACCTCGGCAAAGATCTCATGTTAAATAAATGATGTATTGGTTTTGCAAATTTCTGGCCAAGTTTCTTCTAAAATGTTTTTTTGGTTTTAAGCAAACTGGTTTAGAAAATATCCCAAAGAAGGGTGGATTTATTTTAGCCAGTAATCATGTTAGCCACATGGATCCGATTGTTTTATCGGCTGCCTGTCCGCGCATGATTAATTTTATGGCAAAAAAAGAATTATTTACCGGTTTTTTATTTAGCCGCTGGCTTTTTTCCTTAAGGGCATTTCCGGTTAATAGAAATGCTGCTGATATCGGGGCTATTAGAGAGGCGTTCAGGCGCGTTAAGGCAGGACAAGGATTACTTTTATTTCCCGAGGGAAGGCGTAATGAGGGAGATTCCATAGGTAAGCCAGAAGAAGGAGTAGGATTTTTGGCAGCTAAGCTTAAGGTTCCGGTTGTGCCAGCATATGTCCAAGGCACAAAGGATGCTTTGCCAAAAGGTTCGACAGCGTTAAAGTTTTCTAAAGTATCTGTAAGATTCGGCAAACAAATTATAATTGAAGGAGATATGCCTTATCAGGAGATTGCTGGGATGATAATGGTAAATATTAAAAATATTTCATGTTAAAAATATCGGATTTATGTTTTTATAATGTTTCATTATTGCTTGGAATTAAAATTCATGGTCGAAGGAGGTGTTGTTTCACGTTGTTTAAGCATTAACTTAAGTAACAATAATATAAAATATACATAAAAGGAGAAATTCAAAATGGTAGATACAAGAGCAGAGCTTGAAAAACTGTACAATCAGAGCATTAAGATTGTTAATGAGGGACAGGTTGTCCAAGGAAAAATTGTTTCAATTAAACAAAAAGAAGTTTTGGTTGATATTGGTTTTAAATCAGAAGGAGTTATTCCTATTGATGAGTTTAGCCAGTTGGATTTAGAAGTTGGCAAAGAAATGGATTTCTTTGTTGACTCTATAGAGAATGATGCGGGCGTGCTTGTATTATCCCGTGAAAAGGCAATTCGTATCCAGGGTTGGGATAAAATTGTAAAATATTCCCAAGACGGAGATCTTACTGAGGGTAGGCCTGTTAAGAAAGTTAAGGGTGGTTTCCTTGTTGATGTTATGGGAATTGAAGGCTTCCTGCCTTCTTCGCTCTCGGCTTTTAAGAATGTCCTTGAGAAAGATATAATGTATAAGCCTTTTAAGTTTAAAATAGTAAAAGTTAATAACTTAAGGCGCAGTATTATATTAAGCCGAAGGGAAGCTGTTCAGAAAGATAAGGAAGTTGCGAAGGAAAAAATATGGGGAGAGCTTAAGGTAGGAAGTGTTTGCCCGGGAACAGTAAAAGCAATTACCGACTTTGGAGCTTTTGTTGATTTAGGCGGAGTTGACGGGTTGTTGCATATAACTGATATGTCATGGTCAAAAATCAGCCATCCTTCGGAAATCGTTGCTTTAGGAGACAAAGTTGAAGTAATGATTTTAAATCTGGATAAAGATTCCGGGAAGGTTTCGCTTGGCCTTAAGCAAAGATTCCCTGATCCTTGGCAGGATATTGAAAAAAGATTCAGCCTTGGAGCAAAAATAAAAGGTAAGGTAGTCAATATTTTGCCTTACGGTGTTTTTGTGGAATTGGAAAAAGGGATTGAAGGCCTGATTCACGTGTCTGAGATTTCCTGGACCAAAAGGATAAATAATCCCGGTGAGATGTTTGCCGTCGGAGATATGGTTGAGACGCAGGTGTTAAGCGTTGATAAGGATGCGCGCAGGATATCCTTAAGCTTAAAACAGCTTGAGCAAAATCCTTGGCTTGAAGCAGAATCCAAGTATCCTGTTGGCACAAAGGTTTCGGGGAAAATCCGGGGATTTACCGAATATGGAGCTTTTGTTGAGCTTGATAGCAATCTTGAAGGTATGATTCATGTTTCAGATATTTCATGGACAAAAAGAGTTGCTCATCCTCAGGATTGTTTAAAGAAAGGCCAGAAAGTAGATGTGGTTGTGCTTTCTGTTGACAGCCAGAATAGGCGCATTTCGTTAGGTTTAAAACAATTGCAGCCTAATCCTTGGGTTGAAATTGCTTCTAAGTATCCTTTGGATACTATGTTAGAAGCCGAGGTTGTGAGTATTACTGATTTTGGCGTGTTTGTGAAGATTGAAGATGAGCTTGAGGGTTTAGTCTATGCAAGCGAAATTGATAAAGATGAGGTTTCAAAATTAAAACCTCAGGACAAAATAAAGGTTAAGGTTATAAAAGTTGATGTGGAACAGGCAAAGATTGGCTTAACCGCTAAAGTCTAATTAGGTAATGGCGGATAGAGCATAGTTTATCGCTGTGCGCTATCCGCCATACATTAATAATTACACTAGAGGTAAAAATGGATATCTTGAAGCAACTTCAAATAATTAAACGCGGCGCAGTTGAAATTATTTCAGAAGTTGAGTTAAATAAGAAATTGGAAGAGAGCATAAAGGATAAACGCCCGCTTGTTATTAAAGCCGGGTTTGACCCTACTGCTCCGGATATTCATTTGGGACATACTGTTCTTTTAAGAAAATTGCGGCAATTCCAAGATTTGGGGCATAAGGTTGTATTTTTAATTGGGGATTTTACCGCACGCATTGGAGATCCCACCGGCAGAAACGAATTGCGAAAGCAAATGACTCCGGAAGAAGTGGTTAAAAATGCCGAAACTTACAGTAGTCAGATAGCCAAAATCCTTGATATGAAGACTTTAAAAACAGTATTTAACAGTGAATGGTTTGATAAAATGCATGGCCTTGAGTTTGGCCAACTGCTTACTCATTATACAGCTACGAGGATGCTTGAACGAAATGATTTTACTCAAAGAATGAAGGAGAAAAAGCCGATTTATATGTCAGAATTTATTTACCCAATTCTACAGGGCTATGATTCGGTAGTGCTAAAAGCTGATATAGAATTAGGGGGAACTGACCAGAAGTTTAATTTGCTTGTAGGCAGGGAATTACAAAAAGATTTTAAACAGCCTGAACAAATTGTAATTACAATGCCTCTTTTGGAAGGAACCGATGGAATCCAGAAAATGAGTAAGTCATATGGAAATTATATCGGTATAAACGAAAGCAGCAAAGAGATGTTTGGTAAAATAATGTCTCTTTCCGATTCACTAATGATGAAATATTTTGAATTATTAACTGACTGTGACCTTGATGAAATAAAGAAGATGCATCCGAAAGAAGCTAAGATGAAATTGGCCGGAGAAATTATAACTTGTTATCATTCCAAGGAAGAGGCCGAAAAAGCGCGGTCAGAGTTTGAGCGCGTATTTGCCCAAAAAGAGACACCTCAAGAGATTATTGAGTATAGGAGTGACGGAAAGAAGGCAATTATTTCCATCTTGACTGAAAGCGGCTTGGTTTCAAGTGGTAATGAAGCTCGCAGGCTTTTAAAACAAGGAGCGGTTTTCTTTGATAATCTTAAAATTGAAAAAGATAGCTTTGTTCCTACGCATAGCGGCGTTTTAAAGGCCGGCTCTAGAAGGTTCCTGAAAGTTGTAGTTTAATCCTAAAGAGGCTTCCTATAATGCTTCGCAGGTTTAATAAACTAGATGTTTTTACCAGAAATATCTTAGTTGTTTTCGCCGGTACAACCTCAGTAAACTTCATTAATTTCCTCTTTCAACTGCTTATAGCTCATAAGCTTACCCCTGAAAATTTTGCTGCTTTTAATTCCCTGGTTGCGCTTTTTATTATAATTTCATTTGCCTTTGGAACAATACAGACTGTTATTGCTAAGTACGCCGCGGAATTTAGTGCCGCAGGGAGCTTGAATAAAGTTAAGTTTTTTTATTCTGATTTATTAAAGAAAACATCCGTTATTGTTCTTGTTACTCAGGTAATTACTCTGATTTTTTTCCCCCGTTTATTTACTGCTTTGAAAATTAATTCTCCGCTTACTTGTGTTGCATTTTCAGTAATTTTCTCAACAATGTGGTTTCTGCCTGTTTTTTTAGGATTCATCCAGGGTTTTGAGCTTTTTAAAGAACAGTCGGTAGTTACTATTATCGGAGGTTTATTAAAGCTTGTTTTGGGATTTGCTTTAGTTTCTTTGGGTTTTAATGTTGCAGGGGCAATGATTGCATTGCTGATCTCGCAAATTATTTGCTTTATTATTTTCTTTTTCTTCTTAAAAGAATTTCTAATCTTTAAAGCTGACCACTTAGATATTAATTATAAGGAAATGTTTATTTTTTCCCTCCCCGTCTTAGTTTGCACTTTTAGCTATTCTATCCTTATTGGCTCTGATATGATACTTGTCAAATATTTTTTCTCACCTCAGGATTCTGGAACATATTCTTTGGCTCAAATGGTGGGAAAAGTATTTTTATTCCTTCCCTCGGCGATAACTATTGCCATGTTTCCAAGAATTAATAAACTTAATGCCCAAAAAATGGATACCCTTAGAACTTTAAAAAAATCAATATTTTATATGTCTGTTTTATGTGGGTTTGCTTTTGTTTGCTATTTTATGGCACCAAGTTTTTTCTTTAAAATTTTAACAGGGAAAGTTAATTCGGAATCAATATTGCTTGGAAAATTGTTTAGTTTTTCAATGACATTATATTCTCTTGTTATGGTTATGATGTGTTACTTTTTCTCTTTAAAGGATTTCCGTTTTATGAAGTATCTTGTTATGCTTACATTTCTTCAGACGTTCGGAATAATTTTCTTTCATGCAAACCTTTTGATGGTGCAATTTATTCTTTGTGCTAGTTCGTTTATGCTTTTTCTTATTTTATTGTTATTGTTGCGAAAAAAAGTTTAAAAAATTCATAAAAAATGAAAGATATTAAAAATAAAATTTCTATAATCATGCCAGCTTTTAATGAAGAAGGGCATATTGCCGCAAGTGTTGAGGAGACAGTTAAGACTTTTAATGAGTTTGGTTGCTCTTGGGAGTTAATTGTGATTGATGACGGCTCAACTGATAATACTTTTGAGATTTTGGAAGAATTAAGCCGTAAATACCCAAAGCATATCATTGCCAGGAAGAATCCTTACAATATTGGAAAAGGCAGAGCAATTAAAAAAGCATTACATTATTTAAGCGGAGATTATGTAGTTTTTCTTGACGCTGATATGGATTTGCATCCTCTCCAAGTGCAAACACTTTTTGATATTATGCGCTTAGACAATGCAGATATTGTCATTGGTTCTAAACTACATCCTAATTCTGTTGTAAATTATCCTCTTGAGAGAAGGGTGGTCAGTTTTGTTTATTATCTTCTGGTTAGGCTTTTGTTTAATCTTCCTTGCCATGATACCCAAACGGGTTTAAAACTTTTTAAAACTGAAGTCGTACGTAAGGTATTCCACAGGATATTGGTTAAGCAGTTCGCTTTTGATTTGGAGGTTTTGGTTAATGCGCATCATTTAGGTTACAAAATAGCTGAAGCTCCTATTGTGCTTAATCCTAAAAGGAGCTTTGGGAGAATTGGAATGAATGCAGTGTTAACTACTTTTCAGGATACATTGGCGGTTTTTTACAGGATGAGGATATTAAAATACTATGACAATATCGATTATTATCGCCGTAAAAACATGGCAAAAGAATTTAGAAGAATGCGTCGCTAAATGCCTTGAGTTGGACTACCATGATTTTGAGATTGTTATCCTTCCGGATAGTTTCATAGATAATGATTTCTTAAAAAGAACTAAAATTCCAGTTAAAGTTGTTCCTACGGGGGTAGTTGGTCCGGGAGAAAAAAGAGATAGGGCTATTAATGAAGCTTCCGGAGAGATTTTTGCATTTCTTGATGATGATGCTTATCCTGCAAAAGATTGGTTAAGAAAAGCGGTTAGGAATTTTGAAGATCCGCTTGTGGCTGCAGTTGGAGGGCCAGCAATTACACCTAAGAACGATAGTTTTAGGCAGAAAGCTAGCGGGGCTATATTTGAGTCTTTTTTAGTCAGCGCTGGTTTTGTCTATAGGTATTTACCGGGGAAAAAACAAGAAATTGAGGATTATCCTTCTTGTAATCTTTTTGTACGAAAATCAGTGATGCAGGAGCTGGGAGGGTTTAATACGAATTTCTGGCCCGGAGAAGATACAAAACTTTGTTTAGACATTGTAAAGAAATTAAAGAAAAAGATTATTTATGACCCTGAAGTGGTTGTCTGGCATCATCGTAGAAGATGGTTTGTCCCGCATATTAAACAAGTATCAAATTATGCCTTGCACCGCGGTTATTTTGTAAAGAAATATCCTGAAACTTCCTTTAAGCCAGCCTATTTTATTCCTTCCTTATTCGTATTGCTTTTGTTTGTCGGAGGCTTAATTTCTTTGTTGTCAAAAGAGTTCAGGATTTTGTATTTAGCTGCTTTTTTTCTGTATTTGTTTTTAGTGTTTATCTTTAGCTTTTCTAAAGACTTACGTTTGCTTCCTGCCGTATTTTTTGGTATAATATCCACTCATGTTGCCTACGGGGTTTATTTCCTTAAAGGGCTAATTTCTATTAAACTTAAAGAAGAAAAAGTTTAATTTTGATTGATTTGGTTGTATAAAAAAAGCCCCAATCAATACATGGTAATTACTATCCTAAGAATATAACTATGAAGATTATTATATCCTATCCGCCCTTAAGCAGCCAAAAAGGCTACCCAACTCTCGGTCAAAACAGGCAATTTCAATATTTCAAAGAGCCGACTTTTATTTATCCAATTGTACCTGCTCAGGCAGCTACTCTGTTAAAAAGAGCAGGGCATGAGGTAATTTGGAATGATTGTATTGCTCAAGGTTGGGAAGAGAGCCAGTTTTATGAGTTTATCAAGAAAGAAAATCCGGATTTAATCGCTTTTGAGACAAAAACTCCTGTTGTCAAAGAGCATTGGAAGATAATTAATAGCCTTAAGTCTCAAGTTTCAAGTGTCAAGATAGCATTGTTTGGGGATCATGTTACAGCTCTGCCAGAGGAATCATTTGAACATAGCCAAGTTGATTATGTTTTAACTGGAGGAGATTACGATTTTCTTTTGCTTAATTTGTGCAATTATTTAGATGGGAAAAACAATGATTTGGAGCCGGGAATTTATTTTCGCGAGAACGGCCAGCTTAGAAATACTGGAAAATTTAGGCTTAATCATGATCTTGACTCTCTACCATTTATTGATCGTGAATTAACCAAGTGGCAGTTATACGCTTACAAAAACGGGAATTACAAAAGAACACCAGGAACTTATATTATGTCCGGCAGGGACTGCTGGTGGGGGAAATGCACCTTTTGTTCCTGGGCTAATTTTTATCCTGAATTCCGCGTTCGAAGCGTTGACAATGTCCTTGATGAAGTTGAGATGTTGGTTTTAGAGTATAGAGTAAAAGAAATAATGGATGATTCAGGATGTTTTCCTGCGGGAGAGTGGCTTAAGGATTTTTGCAAAGGGCTAATTTTGAGAAAGCTTAATAAAAAGATCTATTTTGATTGCAACATGCGTTTTGGAGCTCTGTCAAATGAAGATTTCAGGTTGATGAAAAAAGCAAACTTTCGGCTTCTTTTGTTTGGGCTTGAATCAAGTAATCAGGATACTCTTGATAAAGTAAACAAAAATTTAAAAGCGGAAAGAATTGTTGAAGATTGCCGGAATGCAACACAAGCAGGTTTATTCCCGCATATAACCATAATGTTTGGTTATCCCTGGGAGTCTTATGAGGACACTTTGAAAACTTTGAATCTCGGAAAATGGCTTTTAAAAAAAGGCTATGCTTATACAATGCAGGCTACTGTAGTTATTCCTTATCCGGGTACGGATCTTTATTCTGATTGCCTTAAGAAAGGCTTACTTAAGAGCTTAGATTGGAATTATTATGATATGAAACATCCCGTAATGCGAAGTAGTATTGAAGATAAGAGAATCATGGAGTTGGTGCAAGAGATGTATAAAGTTTCATTTCAGCCCGAGTTTGTTTTAAGGAAAATCCTATCAATCCGTGATTTTGGTGATTTGGCATATTTTGCCCGGGCGGCAAAGAAAGTAGCCGGGCACGTCCTTGATTTTAGAAGGAATAAGGTAGATAGTGCTTAAATGAAATCAATAAATCGATACGAAGTTGATGAAAAAAATCGTTTAATTATTAAGCGCGGCAGTAAGAAATTACTGGCACGAGGCCGATTTAATATAGATAGGAAGAATCAACTTAGCTATTTATTGAATGAGCCTGCTAGCTGGCGTGAGCTTAATAATTTACCTTCAAAGATTACTTTTGAAGGTAGATGGCAAGTTGATTCTAATCACGATTTAATATTTGAACTTAGTGAAACAAGCGGACGGTTAAAGCGGGATAACTTAGTTATAAAAGCAGAGATTGTTTCTGTAGATAGTAATCTTCTGGCTGTTGAAATTAAAAGTTATAATGATAATGGATTATGTAGTGTGCAGGTTTTGGAGTTAAGCGGCATATGGCAGGCGGATGAGTATAACCGAATAAATTTTTGCATTGAGAGAAAATTTGTTCCCGATACGCTTTTGTTTAAAGGTGCTTGGCAAGTTAATAAGAATCAGCAGGTTGCTTATACTTACTAGAGAGTAGATTTAAAGAGAAAAACAAAGATAAACAAGGTCCTGATTTTTAAAGGATTCTGGCAGATAGGCCTAAATGATAAACTTACTTATGTTTTTGAGCACAGCAGCGCTTCACGTTTTGATTTTCGTGCGCAGATAGAGAGCAATAATCTTTATTCCCAAAAGGGCGCAATTAAATATCGTTTGGGAGTCGGCATAAAAGAAGATAAGTCTTATCGTGAAAAGATAGTTTATATTTTTGGTACTTGGAAATTCAGCCGTTCTTTAGGGCTATTGTTTCAGGTTGATTATGGAAAAGGGAAAATTAAAGAAATTGAGTTTGGCGCAGATTTATCTTTTAGTGATAAAGATAAGATATCATTTAACCTTTTAAATGATCTTCATAAGCCTTTAGGAATTAGCCTTACTTTAAGCCGTAAATTCTTAAAAGAAAATGAAGCTGAGGTGTTTGTGCGGCTTGAGAAAAAACTAAATGATTTGGGAATTGAAGCTGGTTTAAGAGTACCGTTTTAATCAACTTTAAAGGGGAAATCAATGGTTTGGAAATTAATCGGTGCAATTGCTGCGATTTTAACTACATTTTCTTTTGTCCCACAAATTGTTAAAGTGTTAAAGACTAAATCGGTAAAAGATGTTAGCTTGATTATGTTATTGCAGTTTAGCTTGGGGGTTTCTTTGTGGGCTATTTATGGGGCATATTTAAGAGATTTGATTATCATCTTAGCCAATGTAACCACATTTCTAACTTTGCTTGTACTACTTGTTCTTTATTACAAGTATAGAAGGAGCATAAAATGAAGAAAGCGTTTATTACGGGAATTGATGGGCAGGATGGTTCATATTTAGCGGAGTTTTTATTAAAAAAAGATTATAAAGTTTATGGAATGGTAAGGAGAGTGGCTTTGGAAGATCCTGAGCATCAGCTTGGGCGGCTAAAGCATATCTTAAATAGGATAAAGCTATACCCTGCCTCTTTAGAAAGTTATGCTAGTATATTTAGCGTGATTGATAAGATTAAACCCGATGAGTGTTATCATTTGGCAGCGCAGAGTTTTGTTAGTTATTCTTTTGAGGACGAATTTTCTACCATAAACACCAATATAAGCGGAACACACTATGTTCTTTCAGCTATTAAAGAAAGAGTGCCAAAATGTAAATTTTATTTTGCAGCCTCAAGTGAGATGTTTGGAAAAGTAAGAGAGGTCCCGCAAAATGAAAATACACCATTTCATCCGCGTTCTCCATATGGAATTTCAAAAGTAGCTGGTTTTGACCTAACAAGAAATTACCGTGAGGCGTATGGTTTATTTGCTTGCAATGGCATACTTTTTAATCATGAATCTCCTCGCCGCGGGTTTGAGTTTGTTACTCGTAAGATTACAAATAGAGTAGCAGAAATTAAATTAGGCCTTGCAAAAGAATTAAGGTTAGGAAACTTAGAGGCAAAACGAGATTGGGGATTTTCAGGTGATTATGTAGAAGCGATGTGGATGATGCTTCAACAGGCAAAGCCCGATGATTATGTAATTGCAACTGGGGAAACTCATTCTGTGAAAGAATTTGCAGAAATGGCTTTTAGGTTTGTTGGGCTTGATTGGAAAAAATATGTGGTTGCCGATAAAACTTTTTACCGGCCAGCGGAGGTTAACCTGCTAATTGGAGATTACAGTAAAGCCAAAAAAATACTAAAATGGAAACCCAAGGTAAAGTTTAATGAATTGGTTAAAATGATGGTGGAAGAGGATTTAAAAAGGCTGCGAGGTAAATGTGTTTGTGTTTAAATATTCTATTTCTAAATAAATGACTGAAGTTTCGGTAATAGTGACTACTAAAAACGAAGAAGTAAATATTAAAGCCTGTTTGGAATCAATTAGAAGACAAGATTATCCAGCAGAAAAAATAGAGGTAATTGTTATAGATAATAATTCAACAGATAGAACGAAAGAATTATCTCTAGAGTATACAAATAATGTTTTTAACTATGGGCCTGAACGTTCTGCTCAGAGGAATTTTGGTGTTAAGAAAGCTAGTGGCAGGTATGTCCTTTATTTAGATGCTGACATGCAATTGTCTGAAGAAGTATTGAGTGAATGTTTCAATAAGTGTGAAAAAGAAGGTTTGATCGGTTTGTATATCCCAGAAAAAATTATCGGGAAAGGTTTTTGGATTAAAGTAAGAAATTTTGAAAGAAGCTTTTATGACGCAACTTGTATTGATGCGGTGAGGTTTGTAAGAAAAGATAAATTCTTAGGAATCGGAGGTTTTGACGAAAGCCTGACTGGCCCTGAAGATTGGGATTTTGACAGGAGGATAAGGCAGGCGGGAGGAGTAAGTATAATAAAATCTCAAATTTATCATAATGAAGACGGTTTCAACTTAAAAGAATATATTTTAAAGAAATGTTACTATTCTCAGTGGTTTAATCTTTATAAACAAAAGTGGGGGGAAAGCGACCCGGTAATAAAGAAACAACTTGGGATTTGGTATAGGTATGTTGGTGTTTTTACTGAAAATGGGAAATGGCTTAAGCTTGTCAGGCACGGTGTTTTAACTCTCGGTATGTTTTCCTTAAGGATTAGAATAGGAGTAATGTATTTGAGGGGTTCTTATAATAGGAATTGAAAGTAATATGAAAATTGCTGTTGTGCTGGATCAGTTGTCAAAGGGCGGCACTGCTAAGCTTGCTATAGAAGAAGTGCGTGAATTATCAAGGTTAGGCCATGATGCCGAGCTCTTGTTGCTTTTTGATAATCAAAAAGATATTTTTGGCGATATCCTCAAGGGGATTAAGGTTAGAAAAATATGGCATGAAATTCCTGCCATTTTCAGAATTAACTTCAAGATTCCTTTCTTTTCGTTTTTCTCATTTTTCCATTTATCGGAAGTTTTAATCCTCCCATTTATTATAAAGAGAAAAGAATACGATTTTTTTGTTGCGCATCTAACTTATACTTGTTTTAGCGTTGCTAGCGTGAGTAAGTTTAGAAAGATTCCTTATATAGCTTATATTCATGACAGCATATCCTATATTTTTAGGAAAGTATACCTAAAAGGAAGTAAAAAGTTTTTCTTTTATTTGATTTATTTCTTTGCTGTTCTAGCCGATAAAATCATCTTAAGAAATGCTTTTGCTGTTTGTAAGCAGTCAAAGTTTGAATTGGATTATATTGAAAAGATTACTAAAAGAAAAGCTTTTGTCGTTCCTCCTTCAACATACAGGAGAAGGGACTCTATTCCGGATAAGAGAGGGGATAACCTGATTGCTTTTACAAAGTGGGATTTTTCGAAAAACTTTGATTTCTTAATTAAGTTGGTTAAAAATCTTCCAACTCAAAAATTGATTGTTGCCGGACAGTGGCATCCAGATGAATATTTGGCCAAGGTGAAAGCAGCGGTACACGAAGAAGGCCTCAATGAAAGAATAATTTTTAAAGGCCAGCTTGATGAGGAAGGGATTAAGGATTTGTTTGATTCTGCAAGAGTGCTTGTTCATCCTCTTTTTGAGGCCTGGGGCTCTACTTTATATGAAGCGGCATGTAATGGAGTTACGTTTATTGCTCCAAAAGGATGTGGAATTTCAGACTATTTATTTCATGAGAAGGATGCATTTTTCGTTGCCCAAGATGATTTAGACGGGTATCTCTATTACATTAATAAATTAGTTAACGATAAAGATTATGCGTTTACGATGGGAAGGCAAGCCTGGATAGATATTAAAAAAATAGATATAGAAAACCATGTTAAATCTTTAGTTTCAATAATGCAAGGATAATCCGGTGAGGTTTCTTTTTATTACTGAAAATTTTTTTATGGAACACTTGGGGGTTATGTATATATCCTCTGTCCTTAAGAACTTAAGGGTTGAGGTTGATCTAATCAAGATTAGTGAGGATCCTATAGCCAAAGTTAAGGAATATGCGCCTGATATAATCGGGTATAGTGTCATAACTGGAAGCCAGGATAAGTTTCTAAAATTGAATTCGGAATTAAAACGAAAATTTAAGTTCGTATCTGTTATGGGAGGGCCGCATCCTACTTTTTTCCCTGAAATAGTTGCTAATCCGGATATTGACTATTGCTTACGCGGTGAAGGAGAGATAGCAATTAAGGAATTCATCCTTTTTATTCAGGGGAGCTTAGCTAAGGAAAAAGTCCACAATCTTTCATACAAGGCCTCAGGAAAGATTTTACACAATCCTCTTACAGGCCTTATAGATGATCTTGATAGTATACCTTTTCCAGATAGAAGCATATTCTTTAAGTATCCGGATATTGATAAATGCGGGATAAAGCATTTTATTGCAGGGCGCGGGTGCCCTTTTGGCTGCGCATATTGTTTTAACGAACAATATTATGCTCTTTACAAAAATCTTGGGAAACGGGTGCGTTTTCGCTCCGTGAATAATTTAATATCCGAAATAAAAGAAGTTGTGAAATTATCCCCTGTTAAGTTGGTTTATTTTCAGGATGATACCTTTATTTTAGATAAAGCTTGGTTAAGGGAATTTTCGGAGGTTTATAGAAAGCAAATAAATCTTCCTTATCATTGTCATATTAGAGCTAATTTGTTTAATGAAGAAGTAGCAGGTTTACTAAAATCTTCTAATTGCTATAGTGTCCATATAGCAGTAGAAGCTGGGAATGACTATCTGCGGAATTCTATCCTTAAAAGAGGGATGAAGAGAGAAGAGGTTGTTAATTCCTGTGAGCTGCTTAATAAATATAAGATTAAATTCATGCTACAGAATATAATTGGTTTGCCGGAAGGAAATCTTAGTGCCGATTTAGAAACTCTCAAGCTTAATATAAAATGCGCCCCGACTTATGCATGGGTCTCAATTTATCAGCCTTATCCGGGCACTCCGCTTTCCGAGTATTGCATAAAGAAAGGTCTGTTTGATGGTAACTTTAATGCGCTAAACGATAATTTCTTTGACGCTTCTTTCTTAAATTTCAACGCTTCTTATAAAAAGCAGATCGAGAATTTACAAAAAGTTTTTTTTATTATTGTCAAATTCCCCTTTCTTTATTATCTTAGGCTCTATAAGTTAATGCTGTTATTACCAAGGAATAATTTCTTTAGAAAATATCTAAAAAAAGTATACTTAAATTTCCGGCGTAAAGCTGATGTTGAGCTTTTTGGAATGCGTATATGAAGAAAATAGTGATACTAAAATATTCAGCTATAGGAGATGTGCTTCGTACTACGGCAATCTTACCGGGGCTAAAGAATGAATTCCCCGGTTCAGAAATTTATTGGATTACCGAAGCTAAATCACGCCCCGTCCTAGAAAATAACCATTTCATTAAAAAAGTATACCTGGAATCTGAGCTTACTGAACATTTTAAGAAAGATAGATTTGATTTAATTATTAATCTGGATGAAGATTATGATGCATGCCAACTTGCTAGTGAATTAAAAGGAAAAATTCTCGGCTATTATTTAGAGAACGGGAAGATTGTTTGTTCGCAAGGCGCGAAATATTGGATGTCTATGAGTTTGCTGGGGGCGGATAACAGAGATGAATTAAAAAAAGCAAATAAGGAAACCTATCAAAAAATCATGTATGACATAATTGAGCTTCCTTATGATTCTGATTTTAGTAGTCGTCTTTTTTTAACTGCTAAAGAAAAAGAGTTTGGTTCCTCTTTTGCTAAAAAACACAAGATAGACTTTCATAAAGATTATGTGGTTGGAATAAATAGCGGAGCAGGCAAAAGATGGCCTCTTAAGAAACTTGAGATCAAAAAAATAGTTTTAATGATCAATAAACTCATTGATTGCGGTTTGAAGGTAATTTTACTTGGCGGAGAAGAAGAGGTTGAGCGTAATCAAAAAATTCTATCACTATGCAGTAGTAAACTTGTTGATGCCGGATTGGATAATTCTATCAGGGAATTTGCTTCAATAATTAATATTTGTGATTCTATCGTTACCGCAGATACCTTGGCTATGCATATAAGTATTTCGCTTGGTAAACATACTTTAGTTTTTTTCGGGCCAACGCCTTGGCATGAGATTGAGTTTTATGGAAAAGGAGAAGCAGTTTTTTCTAATCTTGACTGTCTTTGTTGCATGAAAAAAATAATCTGCGAGAAAAAACCTAATTGTATGGAATTGATTAATGAAGATTTAATTATCGAAAAGATTCTGCAGCATAAACAGATATCAAAAGAAAGAGTAATAATTGATGGATAGTATTAAAAATCGAATATGTAGTAAAGAAATTAATATGATAGCCCTTACGATGGGCCATGAGGGCATGTGCGGAGGTACGAGGATTTTTATTGAGCTCGGCAAGAGGTGGCTTAAATCCGGGTGTAAATTAAATATTTTTGTTACAGATGAGGGGTTTAGTACATGTTGTAAATATGGCCTTGGCAATGCCAATTTTTTTACGTTTCAAGGTAGAAAATACAAAAAGTTAGGTTTGTTTCTTTTCTATGTTATCTTGCTTTTAAAAGGTATTTTTCTGGTCCTTAAATTAAAAATCAGAAATAAAAAAATAGATATTGTATATTCAACTTCTGATTTCTGGCCGGATAGTATTACTGCTTTTATAATGGCAAAAGTATTAAATAACGCGAAGTGGGTTGCAGGATTCTATCTATTTGCGCCAAATCCATTTAAAAATGATAATCCTTATAGAGGGAAAAGTTTATTAAGAGGGTTATTGTATTATTTTACTCAATTGCCAATTTATTGTATTGTTAAAAGATTCGCTGATTTTGTTTGTGTTACAAGCATCCCCGATGTAGGTAATTTTATTACTCCGCGCCGCACTGAAGATAAGATTTTGGTTATAATGGGAGGAGTGGATTGTTCTCTGCATAGAGAAATTCCTGAAGTAAAAAAGGAATACGATGCTTGTTTCTTAGGAAGATTTCATCCGCAAAAAGGAGTAATTGAGCTTATTGATATCTGGCGTATGGTTGTAGATAAGAAACCAAATGCCAGTCTGCTTATTATCGGTTATGGTGAATTGCTGGAAAAACTAAAGGAAAAAATAAATTTAAACTCGCTTTCGGAGAATGTGATAGTTAAGGGTTTTACGGATGGGGAAGAAAAGGTAAGAATTTTAAATAAATGTAGCATCGTTGTCCATCCAGCCTTGTATGATAGTGGCGGGATGGCTGCTTGTGAGGCAATGGCGTGCGGACTTCCCGCAGTAAGTTTTGACCTGCCTGCATTAAAGACGTATTACCCGAAGGGGATGCTGAAAACTAAATGTTTTAGCTTAGAGGAATTTTCTCAGAATATCTTAAGATTACTGGAAGATAGGCAACTTTATGCCAAGTTAAAGATTGATGCTCTTAACTGGGCTAAGGAATGGGATTGGGATAAAAAAGCAGAGTTTATTTTAGAAAAGATAATAAATGAATAATAAAGAAAATTTCGATATTGTTTTATTTTCGCCTCCTTCGCGAATGATTAATCATTACAGGCCGCCAATAGGATTATTGTATATTGGAGGGTATTTAACTCATCATGGTTTAAGTGTCAAGGTTATGGATGTTCCTTTAAAAGATCAGATAAGGGATAGTAAATTTAAAGAGAATGTGAAAGAGGTAATTAGCAATGTTCAGAAAAGGATGCTGGATGATTTTAGGAATATTAAAACTAAGATTGTAGGGATATCTTGCTATACTCCTGAATACTTTGAAGTTGTATCTTTGGCTAAAGAAATAAAAAAAATTGATCCTTCTGTTATTGTTATGGTGGGGGGAATCCACCCTACTTTTTATCCAGAAGAGTTCTTTGAAGAGGATGATGTTATTGATATATGCGTTATTGGGGAGGGAGAAGTTACTGCTTATGAATTATGCCGGAGTATTTTAGGAAAAAGTAAGTTAGCTTTAAGTGAAATAAAAGGCCTTGCATATTTTGATAAAAAAGAGAATAAGGTAGTCCATACTGCTAAAAGACTCCCAGTTGACAATTTGGATGAAATTTCTTTTCCTGATTATAATCTGGTGGATACACAGTATTATACAAACGCTTCTCCATATTCAATTAGAGGCGTATTTTTGCGTTCAATGTATCTGTTGGCTTCTAGGGGTTGTCCTTCACAATGTACTTTTTGTGTGGCAAAGAAATTACGTGAAATTTTTGGCATGGGAAGGTTCCGTAGCGCAGAAAGTTTGATAAAAGAGCTTAAATACTTAAAAGAGAAGTTTGCAATAGATTCGTTTTATTTTGTTGATGATCTTTTTACGGTTAATAAAGAGAATGTTAAAAAGTTTTGCGGTTTATTAAAGAAAGAACATCTCGGTCTTATTTGGGGATGTTCTTCCAAAGTTTCAACTGTTAATGAAGATTTGTTAAAAATTATGGCTAGTTCAGGTTGTGTCCAGATTGATTTTGGGGTAGAGAGAGGTTCTAATGAAGCACTGCGCTTGGTAAACAAGGGGCAGACTGTCGAGATGGTAAAAGATATCTTCCGGCTTTGCCATAAATATAAAATCAGGACATTTGCTAATCTTTTGGTAAATCTTCCGAAGGAATCAGAAAAAGATTTAGAAGATATTCTTAAATTGTTAGACGAAATTAAACCAGAGATAGTAAGTTTAAATATATTTAGCCCTTATCCGGGAACAGAAATTTATGATAAAGGGAATTATAAGTTTACAAAGAATGAGTATGCTGATTTTTTTATTGATGCGTCTCGTGCGATAAAGGATAACCCTGATAAATTCAAATTCTCACGCCATAATATTGATTTAGGGGAATGGACAAGGAAATATTCTAAGAAATATAACAGCGTGTTGTTAAATCTAAAGTTTTATCTGTCTTTTAAATATTGGAAAGTTTTGTTTTTCTCAAGAAGAAAAATTAATTATTTAAAACAAGCTGATTTGCTTGTTAGGGAGTTTATTAATCAAAAGTTTTAATATGAAGTGTCCAGTATGCGGAAGCTTGAAGATTAAGGATGTTTTCTTGGTCTGTGATACCCATGGAAGGCATGTTATTAACCCACAGGATAATTTCCAACTAGTAAGTTGTCTTGATTGCGAGGCAGTATTTATTCCCGACTTAACAATAAATGAGGAGTATTATTCTAAGAATTATTCAAATGATTATTATGAAGTTGAATCAAGCATAAAACCAGTTAGCCGGTTGGAGCATTTATTAAATAAATTATCTGTTAAGATCAAAGAAAGCTTAATTTTAAAGAATTTTTTGCGGGGGGATACAAAATTAAAGATTCTTGATGTAGGTTGCGGGGATGGAAAATTCCTGGAGAATTTAGATGTCCGGTTTTTTGAAAAATACGGGCTAGAAATTAATCCAAAGGGTTATGGTATTTGTAAAGATAAAGGCCTTAAAGTTGCTAATAAAGAGCTAAAGAATGCTTCTTTTGAAGATAGTTTCTTTGATGTTGTAACGCTTTGGCATGTCATAGAGCATTTAAAAGATCCTAACGAAACACTGGGGTTAATAAAAAAGATATTAAAGAAAGAAGGAGTCTTGATGATTGCCACTCCAGATACTGATAGCTTGGGATTTAAATTTGGAAAGAAATATTGGTTTCATTTAGATGTTCCAAGGCACTTAATTTTATATAATAAAAAAAGTTTAAGCTTACTTTTGGAGAAAGCCGGGTTTAAGGTTATTAATGATAAGAATTTGTCTTTTGATTTCCCTTTTGATTTATTTTGGTCAATGAGAAAATCTTGGTTGAAATACCTTGTTTATCCACTGTATCCATTTTTCAAGTTTTTTGATAGAGAAACCATGCTTTTAATAGTGAAAAAGAAAGACTGAAGACTAAAAATGAAAATTCTTCTAATTCAACAATGTTTTGAGGATTTTGGAGGCTATTACCGGAGTATAAATATGGCGCGCGCTTTGGCTAAGAAAGGCCATTGTGTAGATTTACTTATTTCGAGCCGTGAAACCTCCTTTTTTGTTAAAAAAGAAAATAAAACGCTTAATCTAAGCGTATTTAAATTACCGCGGTTTGGTTTTCTGGATAACGGAAGAATTTTACGCGGAATAATGGCATGTTTTTTTGTGATCTTTAGAAAATACAATATTGTTCATATTTTTGAATCCGTCCAATTTGAAACAAATATCCCATTAGTGCTTTGTAAAGTTTTAAGAAAAAAAGTCGTTCTTGATATTGGAGATGACTGGCTTGATTCTCCAACGTATCACGGCTCAAATTGGGCTATAAGGCGGTATATAAGATTTTGTGACTTAAAGTTGCCTGCTAAATTTAATTTTCTAACTGTTACTAGTGAATTCCTAAAGAATAAGTATAATAGTCTCGGTAAAAAAAATATTCTAAAAATTGTTAATGGGGTGGATTTAAGCCAATTTAAATCAATGTCCAAAGAGAAAGCAAGAGAAGCCCTAGGGATTCCAAGCAAAGACAAAATCATCCTTTCTTTCGGAAATACCTATGAGGGAGGAAGGGCGTATCTTCTTTTAAAGACTTTTGAGCATATCTATAATCTAGATAATTCAATAAAATTATATTTTAATATGGATCCTAATAATTATTTAAATGACAGTAGGATTAAAGAAGGCATTAATCGCAATGTATTTGAAAATATAAAAGTAACTGGGTATATAACAAAAGAAAAACTTGCTGAATATTTGGGGGCAAGCGATGTTATATTATTTCTTACTGGTTCAAGAGACGCAGAAAAAGCTTGTTTTCCAATACGTATCGGGACATATCTAAATGGCGAAAGAGTTATTGCAATAGACAAGACAGATAACGAAGCCTATAACACTTTGGCGAGATACAATTGTGTCCTTTCTGGTGAAGGACCGCAGGCAATTGCTAAGAAGGTTATTGATTTCTTTAATGATGAATTGTTGCGGCATAAGCTTGAGGAAAATGTTGTCATTGCCAAGAAAGAGCTCAGTTGGGATAATTTAATACTAGAGTTATTGGAATTTTATAAACAGGTAAAATAAATATTTATGGCTAATCTTTTATTGTATAACGCGGTAAATCAAGGGATTTTTAGTAAGGCAGAGGATAATCCAGTTAATCTGGGGTTATTTTCAATTTCTGCTTTTGCCAAGGAAAAAGGTTACAGCGTCAAGCTATTAAAAAACATTAAATTTATTGATATTGATAAGGATTTAAAGCACGATTTAAAAGATGCTTTATTGGTTGGTGTCTCCTGTATGACCGGAGACCCTATCAAAAATGCAATACAATTTAGCAAAACATTAAAGAAAATTGCTCCAGAGTTAAAGATTGTTTGGGGAGGTTACCATGCGTCTTTAGAGCCCGACCAGACACTTTCTAATAGTTATATTGATTTCTTGATCAGGGGTTGGGGTGAAGAGCCTATAGTGGAATTACTCAACGCAATAAAGCATAACAGAGATTACACAAATATTAAAGGCTTGTCTTACAAGCAAGATGGAAAGATTATCCATAATCCAACTGCTAGATATGATGATATAGGCAAATTTCCTATGTATGATTATAAGCTTCTCGATGGCTTTAAAGAGCAGGTTAAAGGCCGCGGGTTTATATATTGCTCAAGCCGAGGCTGTCCGTTTAATTGTTCTTTTTGTTCTGTTGCCGCTTTCTATGAAGGAAATAAGCCGTACTATTCCTATAGCCTTGAAAGAATTTTTGATGAACTTCAGTATTTCCAGAAAGAGTTTAAGCCTTCACATTTCTTCTTATGGGATGACAATTTCTTTGTTGATAAAAAACGCGTCCATGACTTCTGTGAGATCTATAAACAAAAGAAGTGCGATTTTAAATGGGAAAGTTTTGGAAGATGTGACTTCTTCTCTAATTGTGATGAAAGTTTGTTGGCATTGTTAAAAGAAGTGAATTTAAAAAAAATATATTTTGGCGCTGAATCCGGTTCGTTGGCGGTACTTAAAAAAATAAATAAGAATATAACGCCTGCCCAAATTTTGTCCTCTTTGGAGCGTATTAAGAAGTATGGTATAATTGGGGATTATACTTTCATGTCTGGCTTTCCGTTTGAGAGTTTGGCTGATTTAAAAGAAACACTAAAATTGATGAAAGATTTGCAGGGGATAGATAGTTCAGCAGGGATTAGGATCTTTAATTTCTCTCCGAGCCCAAAAATGGATTTGATTAAAGATTGTTTAAAAGCAGGCTTTAAATATCCTGTTAAGATAGAAGAATGGGAAAAATTTGAGTATCATTGTTTTGTCCCTAACTGGGTAAGCCCTGAGCACGCAAGATTATTAAAAGTTTTGCCCTGGCTGACATCATTTTTATCTCAGGAAACCCTGCCATATAAAGAAAAAAGGGGTATTGTTGATTTTGTTTTAAAAATATTGCATAAGTCTTCAAAATTTAGATTTAAACATGATTTTTATTTATTCCCAGTAGAATGGTTAGCGTTAAGATTCTTTTATAAAAAACATTTGGGGATTTAATTATTTTTTTTAGCCATGAATATAAATAAAAAAACAAAGTTGACTATTCTATTTTCTGTTTCAATCCTGTTAATTGCGGTTGCGATGACTTATCCTTTAGTATTGAATTTCTCTTCGTATATTCCGGGTTTCTTTTCAAGCGATGAAAATTTTGCTCCACTTTGGGAGAGTTGGAGGATTAACTATTCATTCCAGAACCATGTCTCCTTAACACATACGCCTCTAATTGCGTATCCCTTCGGGATTGATTTATATACCTCTGGATTTACTTCGTTTCTCTGGACCGGAATTTTCTACATTATAAGTTTGCTGACTACACCTGCAGTGACATACAATTTAATTGTTTTTGTAAACCTTTTTTTGAGTGGAATCTTTACGTGCGCCTTAGTATTTTATCTTACTAAAAATAAAGCAAGTGCTATATTTAGCGGTATACTTTTTGCTTTTTGCCCTTACCAATTTGTAAGAGCCTGGCAGCATTTTGGGCTTACTTTTAATCAATGGATCCCATTGATGCTGTTATCTGCCGTATTATTGAAAGAAAAATATTCAAAAAAGACTGCATTGTTGTTTTTGTGCAGCTTAGTTTTACTTTTTTCTTTTGATTGGACGATTATGTATTTATCTTGTATTTCAGTGATTGGATTGCTAACGTATTCTTTATTTTTCCAATGGAAGGTTAAATTCTTAAAAGATAAGCAGCTTCTTTTTAGGGACCTACAGTATTTTAAACACGTATTCGTTATTGGCTTAATTGCTTTTATTTTGTTGTCACCCCAGTTTTTACCATTAATTATTAAAAGTGTTTCAATGTCTGGAGTCAGTGAGGCCTCAGCGCATAATGTTTACCATCGCCCTTTTGAAGATTTGTTTGCTCAATCTGCCCGGCCGTTAAGCTATCTATTGCCAGCATCAACTCATCCTATTTTCGGAAAATTTACTGAAAATTTTATCGGTACATCTTTGTATGGTATAAGTTTTACTGAGCATACGCTTTATTTGGGTTTTCTCCCGCTTATATTAGCTTTTGTTGCGGTTAGAAGGTGGGTAAGAAATAGAAAGGCACAAGGCACAAGGAACAAGGCACAGGAAACAGAGCAGTTTTATTTAGGTTTTTTTATACTTTTAGCTTTTGCTGCTTGGTTGTTTTCTCAGCCTCCTTGGTGGAATATCTTTGGTTTTAAATTATATATGCCGTCTTTTTTAATGTATAAAGTATTGCCGATGTTCCGTGCATACTGTCGGTTTGGGATTGTGGTAATGTTTGCTATCGCAGTTTTAGCCGGTTTTGGGCTAAAATTTGCTTTAGAAAGATTTAAAACTCAGAAATCAAAGATTACTGTAGCAGCTTTATTCTGTTGTATAGCACTTTTTGAGTTTTGGAATTATCCTCCTTTTAAAGTTATTGATGTTTCGCAGGCTCCAGCGGTTTATTCTTGGTTAAAAGGGCAGCCTATGGATGTGGTAATAGCTGAATATCCATTAGATTCGACCAGTTCCAACGAGACATATAAATTTTATCAGACTAAACATGAGAAGAAGATGATTAACGGAACTTCTCAGGGAACTAAAGCAAATCTGATAGCTAGAACAATAACTAAATTATCCGAGGAGAGGACTGCTGGAGTTTTAAAGTGGTTAGGGGTAAAATTTGTTATTGTGCACAAGGACAGTTATTTGGATTCAGATTTAATTGAAGATAAAAAAGAAATTTTAAATGTTTCTTCAAATCAAGGGCTTAAGCTTATTAAGACTTTTTCACCTGAGGAATGTAGGAGAAAGAATATTATGTGTACTGGCAATACAGGTGAGATTGATGTGTATGAGATTGTCGCAGAGCCAATAGAACCGAAAGTAAACTAATTATGAATATTTTAGGTATATCTTGCTTCTATCATGATAGTGCGGCGTGTCTTTTGAAAGACGGGCAAATTATGGCAGCAGCGCAGGAAGAGCGTTTCACCCGTAAAAAACACGATTTTAATTTTCCTGCCAATGCTATCAACTGGTGTTTAGAAGAAGCTGATATTGTTGTTAAAGATTTAGATTATGTTGTTTTCTATGATAAACCATTTATTAAATTTGAAAGAATTTTAGAAACTTCTTTGGCCTATGCGCCAAGCGGGTTAAGCCAATTTATTCAAGCAGTGCCTTTATGGCTTAAGCAAAAACTTTTCATTCCAGAAGTAATTCGGAAAGAGTTAAATTACCAAGGTAAAATTTTATTCTCTGAGCATCATGAATCTCATGCAGCAAGTGCTTTTTATCCATCGCCTTTTAAAGAAGCTGCTTTTTTAACTTTGGATGGAGTCGGCGAATGGGAAACTGCCAGCTTTGGAGTTGGCCGAGATAATAGTTTAGAGATTCAGCACTTTTTAAGGTTTCCTCATTCATTAGGGCTTCTTTATTCAGCTTTTACTTATTATGCAGGATTTAAGGTTAATTCCGGTGAGTATAAATTAATGGGATTAGCACCTTACGGCGAGCCAAGATATTATGATTTAATCCTAAATAACCTAATAGATCTCAAAGAAGATGGTTCGTTCAGGATGGATATGAGATATTTTGGATATTGCAATAGCCTGCGCATGATTAATAATCGTTTTAATAAATTATTCGGCTCACCGCCAAGAAAACGTGAAGCAAATTTAACTCAAAAAGACATGGATATAGCTGCTTCAATTCAAAAAGTTACCGAAGAAATTATGCTGCGTATGGTGCGCCACATCCATAAAATTACAAAACAAGAGAATCTTTGTCTTGCTGGAGGAGTTGCTTTAAACTGTGTTGGAAACGGACGGATCCTGCGGGAAGGCCCGTTTAAAGAAATATGGGTCCAGCCAGCTAGTGGAGATGCAGGCGGGGCATTAGGGGCTGCGCTTCTTATCTGGTATAAATACTTAAAAAATGTAAGAAATGTAAATGGTTTTGATGATGCGCAGAATACTTCACTACTTGGTCCGTCATTTAAGGATGCTTATATCGAGAATTTCCTAAAGAATGAAAATATCCCGTTTAAAAAATTATCAGAAGCTGAATTGCCGGATTTAGTTTCGGGTTTGATTGCGCAGGGGAATGTTATCGGTTGGTTTCAAGGAAGAAGTGAATTTGGCCCGCGCGCATTAGGAGCAAGAAGTATTATTGGGGATGCTAGGAATAGGGAAATGCAGACAAAGATGAATTTAAAAATTAAATACCGTGAATCATTTAGGCCATTTGCTCCCAGCGTCTTAAAAGAAAAGGCGTCTGAATGGTTTGACCTTGATAAAGAAAGCCCCTACATGCTTTTGGTTGCTCCCGTAAAGAAAGATAAGCGGATTGATCCAAAAGGCCAAGACAAAGAACTTTTCGGGCTGGATAAATTAAAATTTATACGTTCCCAAATCCCTGCAGTAACACATGTTGATTATTCCGCCAGGGTTCAAACCGTTAAAAGAGAGGATAACCCGCTTTATTATGATTTGATAAAATCTTTCTATAATAAAACAGGATGTCCTGTTATAATAAATACGTCTTTTAACGTAAGAGGAGAGCCTCTTGTCTTAACTCCGGAAGATGCTTTTAGGTGCTTTATGCGCACTGAAATGGACTATCTTGTTATGGGCAGTTTTCTTTTAGATAAGAAAGAACAAAAGCTTCAAGCAAAAGATGATAATTGGCATAAAGAATTTGAATTGGATTAAATGATGGAAAAACTGGATTTAGGAAGAAGTAACTTAAGGAAGTTTGGTATAATAATGGGTGTTGCTTTTATTGCCATATCCGGAATTATTTTCTTAAAACATAGGCATTTCCCTCTTTGGGGGTTAATTAGCTCTGGGTTATTTTTTATTGCTGCGTTTACTTTTCCTTTAGCCCTTAAGCCTATATATATAACTTGGATGAAGTTAGCCTTTGTTTTGGCTTGGGTTAATACAAGGCTGATTTTGACAATAATTTTTTATCTAGTGTTTACACCGATTGGTTTAATATTAAAATTATTTAAGGTGGATTTATTGGAAAAGAAGATGGATAAGAAAGCAAGCACTTATTGGAAGAGCAAGGAAGAGGTTAAATTTGATCCTTCGTTATACGAGAGACAATTTTAAGTAAGATTATAAGAGTGGATTCCCGCTTTCGCGGGAATGACAGGGGGGAGTAATGGGTAAATTTTCTATAATAAAAGAATTTTGGCAGTTTTTGCGTGTTAGGAAAAAGTGGTGGCTTGCTCCGATAATTATTATGCTTTTATTATTTGGTATTCTTATCTTCTTTACGCAAAGTAGCGCTGTGGCACCTTTTATTTATACTTTATTTTAAGACGGAGGAATACGTGAATAAAATTGTAATATTGATTATTGTTTTAGTTGTATTGTTTTCAGCTATCTTTTGGCACAACAATAGGCCGGAACCGATAGTGTTGAATATTATTGATCAAATTGATAAGCCAGCCTTTGATGAAGCGGTTTACAGGATTAATTTCTTCGGGGTGCTGCCTGCTGGCAACGCGACTTTTTCAAATTCCAGAATTGAGGAGTTGAATAATCAAAAAGTAATTCACTTAAGCGCAAAAGCTGAGAATTTGAATATTTTTGCCAAGTTTTTTAAGGTAACCGCCCTACTTGATTCATATATCGATCCGGTTAGCCTAAATCCTCAGTATTTTAAAGAAACGCTTTCATTATCGGGTAAAAAGGAATCAACAAAAGAGGTGTTTTATAACCAGAAAGGTAATATTGTAACCATAAGGGGAGTAGAGCGTTCAATGCTTCCTAATACGCAAGATCCGCTTTCCGCAATCTTGAATTTAAGGCGTATGGATTTTAATAAATTAAAGGATTTTGATTTAAGTTTAAACACCAATCAAAAAAATTACGCGATAAAAGGCAAGGTGAGTGTTTTAGAAAAAACCATAAATAACAAAAAATACACCTTCTATGTTTTGAATGGAAATATTTTTCGAAGAGATAAAAATAATCCTTATCACAGATCTAGCATAACTATGGTATTGTTAAAAGAAAAAGAAAATCTTCCGGTGTTAATTAAAGTATTCGCCAGTGGGCTATTTATCAATGCCAGGTTAACGGACTTGAAATAATTGGTTTAAGTGTTTTTTAGCTCAAGATTTAATATCAATACAACATTAGGCTTAAACTTAGGTTTATAAAAAATAATTATGATTTTATTTTTAATAATAAATATAGCAGTTGTAATTTCTGCGTTTTTGTTAGCAGCAAGGTTATTTGGCTTCTCTAGTCTAGTTGATTTTTTAGTTTCTTGTTTTATCCTTTATTTTTCTCAGATTGTTCTAACCGAGTCAATTTTAGGCATATTCCAGATTTTAACCTTAAAATACCTTGTTTTATCCAATTTATTTATCCTTTTTTTTGTTTTTGTCCTGGTGGCCCTCAATGGGAAAAACCATTTAAAGCTTCCTGAAATAAAGCCAGCCTTAAAACATCTATTTAGTAATAGGATAATAGTGTTTGCAACATGCGTAATATTTGTTTTTGGGCTAGTTAAGGTTTTTATCAACCTTGTTAATGCGCCTTTTGGTTGGGATAGTTTGAATTATCATTTTACTTTTCCGGTGGAATGGTTAAAGAACGCAAATTTGTGTAATCCGATCACAATATTTGATGATCCTAGCCCTTCGTATTATCCAATTAATGGAAGTTTATTTTATTTTTGGCTTATAGTTCCGCTAAGAAATGTTTTTTTGGCTGATATAGGCCAACTTCCTTTCTTTATCCTTGCCTTTTTTTGTGTTTATGGTATTTCTAGAAAACTCAACCTTCCCAAGGATTATGCTTATTACGCTTCAGTGCTGTTTGTCCTTATTCCAAATTTCTTTAAACAGTTGCAAATTGCTTATGTTGATATAATGGTAGTTGCATTATTTTTAGCAAGTCTCAATTTTCTGTTTATATTAGAAAAGAAATTCTCGTTTTCTTGTTGTTTGATTTATGGGTTGAGTTTGGGATTGTTATTGGGAGTAAAAACAGTAGCGCTGCCCTATAGTTTTTTACTATTTATTCCATTTGTTTATTTAGCAATTAAGAATAGAAAGTATAATTTTTTAATAATCACCGCAGTTTTTATTATTCTATTTGGCGGGTATTCGTATATAAGAAATTACTTTCTGACAAATAATCCTTTGTATCCACTTGATTTTAAATTGTTCGGGAGAACGATCTTTAAGGGGGTTATGGATAGCGTTGTTTATAGAGCCCATTTTAAAATTCAGGATTATTCGTTAGCAAAGCTGTTATTCCATGAAGGATTAGGAGCTCAGAGTTTATTATTTATACTGCCCGGTGTCTTTTTTGGGCTTCTTTTATTGATGGCGAAAAAATTTAAAAAACCAAGCTTTTTGTTTGGATATTTTTTGATTTTACCGGTTCTTATCTATTTAGTTTATAGATATCTGATCCCATTGGCAAATACGAGATATTTGTATCCTCTTTTGGCACTTGGGATAATTTTGGGATTTTTCAGTTATAATTTTCTTAAATTCCCAAAGATTGCAATAAATATCGGGGTAATTATATGTATTATCGCGTCAATGTCGGAACTCGCAAAACGACAAGAGCTGGTTACATCTTTTGTCCTGACTATTATCACGTTGACAAGTTTGTTCTTTATGAGAAGGAATATCAAAAAATTAAAATTTATACTTAAACCTATTTTAGCTTTTTGGGTTGTTTTTGCCGTGTTGTTAAGTTTAATTTTATTAGAGAAGTATTACATAAGGAATGAATATAGAAGTTATGTAAAGATGACAAAATATTCAGGATTTTGGCTTGACGCAACAAAAGCCTGGGAATGGATAAATGATAATACTACAGGCAATAATATAGCTTATGTTGGCAGGCCGGTTCCTTTCCCTTTGTATGGAACTAATTTTAAAAATAATGTTTATTATGTATCGGTAAATAAAGTTGAACCGGCAAAACTGCATTATTTTCCTAATAGCCGTTATAACTGGGATTATGATTTCTTGAGCATGCACCGCAGTTTTGGAGAAAAAGATAATTACCGGGGGAACGAGGATTATTCAGTCTGGCTAAGCAATCTTTTGAGAAGGAAAACAGATTATTTATTCGTGTATTCATTGCATCAAACAAAGGATGTTGATTTTCCTATTGAGGATAATTGGGCGCAATCAAACCCTTTGAAGTTTAATTTAATATTTTCTAACCAAACCGTTCATATCTATAAGGTGATGTAAAATGTTATCAATTATTGTCCCAGCGCACAATGAGCAAGAAAATATCCAGCCTGTTTTAGAAAGAATAGAATCTTCTTTGGATATACCTTTTGAAGTTGTTGTAGTAAATGATCACTCTGAAGATGATACTGGAAAAATTGTGCAAAGTTTAACTAATAAATACAAAAATATTAGGTTAGTTGAGAATAAGCTACCTGCTGGCTTTGCTAATGCGATTAGGACGGGGTTTATTAACGCATCAGGTGAGTTTGTAATTCCGATTATGGCAGATCTATGTGATGATTTAGAAACCGTAAAAGAGATGTATGGCAAGATGCCGGCAGGCTTCGATGTGGTTTGCGGGTCGCGTTATATTAAGGGTGGGGCTCGTTTGGGAGGGTCAAAATTAAAAGGATTTTTTTCTTCGTTTGTCGGCTGGTCGCTTTTTTACTTGTTGGGCATTCCTACTCATGATGTTGCTAACGCTTTTAAAATGTACAGAAAGAAAGTAATTGAAAGCATAAATATTGAGTCGGTTGGCTTTGAGATATCTATGGAGCTGCCTCTTAAGGCGCATTTTTTAGGTTTTAAAATAACCGAGGTTCCTACTGTTTGGAAGGAGAGGGAGAAAGGGAAATCCAGCTTTAAGATGTTTAAGCTTTTTCCAAATTATCTTAAATTTTATACTTGGGCATTGGTTAAAAGGGTGAAAGGATAAAGCATGGCGTTACTTTCGGTGATCGTCCCGGTTTATAATGAAGCAAAAACAATAAGAGATATCTTAGCAAAAATAAATGCTCTTGATATTGATAAAGAGATGGTGGTTGTTGATGACGGTTCAACTGATGGCACTGATAAAATACTTATGGATATAAAATACAACTGTCTTAAAGTTATACATCACACAAGCAATAGGGGTAAGGGCGCGGCTTTCCTGACAGGCTTAACTAACGCAAGTGGAGAATTTGTAATAATCCAAGATGCCGATTTAGAGTACGATCCTAATGATTATCAGAAATTACTGACTGAAGTAAGAGAAAACCATGCGGATATGGTATTAGGCAACCGATTCAGGAAAGAGTACCATGGTTTATTTATGCATAAGATGGGGAATAGGTTTTTAACATGGTTATTAAATGCTTTGTTTTCAGCCAAACTGAATGATTATGCTACTTGTTATAAAATTGCCAGAAGGCAAGTTTTTGAAAGCCTCAATCTAAAAGCAACAGGATTTGATATTGACGTTGAGGTTGTTTGTAATGCTTTAAAGAAAAGACTTCGTTTATTGGAAATCCCCGTATGTTACAATCCCCGTACTTACAAAGAAGGTAAGAAAATTAGGTGGTCTGATGGTTTATGGGCGATGTATTACATTATAAAGTACCGTTTTGTAGGATAAAAATAGGAGAGCCTAATGGTTAAGTTCCTTGATTATGTTATTTATTGGTCAATAATATTTATTCCTTTTTCTATGGCTACTTCTCCTGTCCCGGTCAGCATTTTTTCCGGTTTTCTTATCGTTGCTTATTTAGTAAAACAGGCTTTAAAGAAAGAAGGCATATTTCCTAAAACAGCAATAAATCTACCACTATTACTTTTCTTTTTAATAACATGCATATCCATTGTGAATTCAATTAATTTTAGGGATACTTTTAAAGGCGGTATCCTTAGGCTATTACAGTATGCTTTTATCTTTTTTATTATGGCAAAAGAGATTAAAGACAAAAAGCATGTGAGAATAATTGTTTTTTCTGTATTAGTTGGTTTAGTGCTTGCTTCAATAGACGGAATCTTTCAGGTTATAACAGGGTTTGATTTTATCAGGCATTGGGCGCCGATAATTAATATGGGCCTTGTGCGCGCAACCGCTTCTTTTAAGGATTCAAATACATTTGGAATTTATTTGAGCGCTTTAGCACCTTTGCTTTTGGGGCTTGCTTTGTATTATTATAAGGGTAGTAAGAGGATGTTCTTTGTTTTAGCGAGCGTTATTTCGGTTATAGGGATATATCTGACATATTCAAGGCCGACTCTTTTGGCGATATATATTGTTTTATTCTTCTTAAGCATCATAAGAAGGGATAAAATAGTGATAATTTCTTTAGTTGTGCTGACTGTGATTTCGCCGTTTATAGCACCAAAAGGGGTTAAAGATTGGGCAAAGCAGGTGGATTATGATCCAATCAGGTTTATGTGTAATGATGATAGGATTGCGATCTTCCGTAATTCCATGAATATGATTAAACACAATCCGATTTTGGGAGTTGGAGCAAATACTTTTATGAAGAATTACAAAAAATATAAAGAAAACCCGGAATATATGAATATTGTTACTTCGGATTATTTATACGCCCATAATAACTTTTTGCAATTAACCGCAGAGCTTGGTTTTATCGGTTTGGCAGTATTTCTCTGGCTTCTGTATAAATTGTTTAGTGAATCGGTTGCTATCTATAGGAAGCTGAAAGATGATTATTTAAGGATAGTTTCTCTTTCTCTGATTGCTTGCTTGATCGCATTCTTAATCAATGGATTAACAGAGAGCAGCCTTAATTCATCTAGAGTGGCTTTAATATTCTGGTATCTTTGCGGGTTTTCACTTTCTCTTAAGAACTTTATTAAGTCAGAGAAATGATTAGAAAAATCCTTGCCTTCAGAAATGACCGTTTTGGAGAGTTTCTGTTAATAATTCCTGCCTTAAGGGCTTTAAAACAAAAATACCCGGAAGCCAAAATTACCTTAGTGGTTGATTCTTATGTAAAAGATTTGGCGCATTGCATAAAATATGCTGACGAAGTAATTATCTGGGATAAAAGGGAGCATTCTTGGCTGGAAATTTTTCGCTATGCTATAAGCTTAAAGAAAGGTAAGTTTGATGCTTGCGTAGTATTTAATCCTTCCAAAGAGTTTAATATCATTAGTTTCTTGGCAGGAATTCCTATCAGGGTCGGATACGCGCGTAAAATGGGGCATTTATTAAACCGTAAAATAAAAGATGAGAAACATCTTGGGCTTAAGCATGAAGTTGAGTATAATCTTGATCTGGTTAATTTGCTTGGGGCGGAGACTAACGATTTGACGTTGTCCTTAGAGACAAATGATGGTATAATATTAAATTTATTAAGCCAGGCAAAATTTAATAATGTAGATAATTTGATTGCGATTCATCCCTGGACGAGTGATCCAATAAAACAATGGCCGGAAAAGTTTTTCCGTGTTTTGGCTGAGTTAATTTCAGTCAAGCTTGATGTTAAGATAATTATAGTGGGTGCGGTAGATGAATCCAAATCCCATGAAAAATTTACAGGATTTGTTTATAACAATTTAGTTGACCTGACTAACAAGACTGATCTTTTGCAATTGGCAGCCTTATTAAAAAAATGTAAATTGCTTATTTCTTGTGATAGCGGGCCAGTGCATTTGGCTTCTTGTGTAAATACGCCGGTTTTAGCAATATTTAAGAGTGGTATGCCTGGAAAAAGCCCTTTAAGATGGGGCCCGAGAAGCAAAGGAAGTATTGTAATACAAAAAGATGATTTAGCTGGCCTTTTGCCAGAGGAAGTCTTTGAAAAAGTAAAAGAGGTATTAAAAAAATGATTTATTCTGTAATTTTATCCGGTGGAGTAGGATCGCGGTTTTGGCCGTTAAGTAGGAGCAGCCAGCCAAAGCAGTTTCTTAATCTTTGTTCAAACAAACCTATGATTGAGCAGACTATATTGCGCCTTAAGCCCCTAGTAAGTAAGAATAATTTCTATATTGCAACTAATAAATTGTATTCTAATAAAATAAAAAGCTTGTTAAAAAAGACAGGAATCCCTTTGCAAAATGCACTTTTTGAGCCGCAAAGCAGGAATACTTTTCCGCCAATTGTTGTGTTGTCTAAGGTTGTTTATGAAAAAGATAAAGACGCTGTCATGATTGTTTTGCCTTGCGATCACTACATCAAGAACGAAACTAAGTTTCTGTCAATTCTCAAGAAAGCTATTTGTGTAGCCAAATCAGGCTACATTGTTACTCTTGGAATTAAGCCAGAAAGGCCGGAAATAGGATATGGATACATTAAAGTAAATAAAAAACTAAAAACCGGCGCGTTTCTTGTTGAAAGATTTGTTGAAAAACCTAATTTTGAAAAGGCAAAGCAATATCTTAATAACAAAAGTTTTTATTGGAATGGCGGGATCTTTATTTTTAAGGCCAGTGTTTTGTTGGATGAGGTTAAGAAGTTAGCTAAGAAAGACTACAAAGCAATCCTTAAGGTAAATACGCTAAATAATGTAAAGATGAATTGGGGAAAAATAACTGCTACTTCTATTGATTACGCGGTGATGGAGAAGACAAAAAAAATAGCTTTGATTCCTCTTGACGCCGGATGGAGCGATATCGGAAGCTGGGAGGCGCTGGAGAGTTTAGTAAAAAAAGATAGTTTAGGGAATATTTTTAGGGGGAGCTGCATAGATTTAGGTTCAGAAAACAGCATTGTTTGGTCGGAGAGTAAACGCCTTGTCGCTACCTTCGGGTTAGAGAATTGTTTAGTGGTGGATACTCCGGATGCCCTTCTGGTTTGCCCTAAGGACAAAAGCCAGGATGTTAAAAGACTTGTTGAAACATTAAAACAAAAAAAACTTAATAAACAAATTTGAAAAAGTTTCTCATTATTAATCCTTTTGGCATCGGGGACGTATTATTTACTACTCCGATTATAAGCAATATTAAGGATGCATATCCTGACAGTTTGATTGGTTATTGGTGTAATGAGAGAGTAAAAGGCATCCTTGAGCCAAATCCTAAGATTGACAGGATTTTTGCTTTATCCCGAGGAGATCTGAAGAAGATCTTCCAAAAGAACTTTTTTGTTGGGATTAGCAAAGCATTAAAATTATTCTCCCAAATAAGGAAAGAGAGATTTGATGTTTCAATTGATTGTTCTTTAGACCATCGTTATGGGCTTGTATCTAAGTTAGCAGGAATAAGGCAGCGGTTAGGGTATAATTACAAAAACCGCGGGAGATTCCTTACTAAAAAAATAGACTTATCCGGTTATTCCGCAAAGCATGTGGTAGAATATTACCTTGATCTTTTGAGATTTATTGGCATTAACCCTAAAAGAGTAAATTTAGAGTTAGCGTTATCTAGTAAAGATAAAATTAAAGCCGATAAATTGCTCAATGATTACGGGGTTGGCCTTAAAGACTTAATTGTTGTTATTGCTCCCGGGGCAGGAGCCAGCTGGGGTGTTGATGCTTCATTTAAACATTGGCCGCAGAAGAATTTTGCGCAGTTAGCTGATTTAGTTATGGAGAAATATTCTGTTAAAGTGTTAATTCTTGGGGATGAACCGGAAAGTACAATTTCCCAAAATATAACTAGCCTTATGAGGAATAAGCCGGTTGACTTGACAGGCAAAACTGATTTAGGTGTTTTAGCTGCAATAATTGATAGGTCAGATTTTCTTATTGCAAATGATGGAGGCCCATTGCATATGGGGGTAGCTTTAAACAAAAAAACGCTCTCTTTTTATGGGCCGGTTTCACCATTGATTTATGGACCTTATCCACCCAATGATAACCGTCATATTGTTTTAAAAAGTAAATTGAACTGTGTTCCTTGCTACCATAATTTTCGTTTATCAGAATGTAAAAATAATAAAGAATGCCTTGAAGACATTTCTGTCAATGAAGCTTTTGAGGCAGCTGCTCGTCTTTTAACCGGAGAAAGAAATAATTAAATATGGGTAAAATTCCTTTATTAGATTTGAAAAAACAGATTAATCCTATTCGTAACGAGATTGATCTGGCGATAAAGAATGTAATAGATAATGCTAATTTTATTTTAGGCAGCGAAACCAAGCTATTTGAAGAGCAGGTTTCTCAATATTGTAATGTCAAGTATTCAATAGGAGTGTCAAATGGGACTGATGCTATAAAATTAGCATTAATTGCATTGGGTGTTAAGAGCGGGGATGGTGTTTTATGCCCAACATTTACTTATTTTGCGACAGCCGGGGCAATTGCAAGTATTGGAGCAATTCCCGTTTTTGTTGATATTAATCAGGATACATATAATATTTCCGTAGAAAGCCTGGAGAAGGTTATCAAGAAAAGCAAAAAGTTGAAAATTAAAGCGGTCATCCCGGTGCATTTATACGGGCAGTGCGCGGATATGGGCGGAATTATGAAGTTAGCCAAAAAATATAAATTGAAAGTAATTGAAGATACTGCGCAGGCTTTTGGCGCTGAGTACAAAGGAAGAAAGGCCGGGGCAATTGCTGATTGCGGCACTGTTAGTTTTTATCCCGGAAAAAACCTTGGTGCTTTCGGCGATGCAGGCATGATTTTGACAAATAATAAAAGCATTGCCAATAAGCT
Source organism: Candidatus Omnitrophota bacterium (assembly GCA_028715415.1). NCBI lineage: Bacteria > Pseudomonadati > Candidatus Omnitrophota > Candidatus Omnitrophota bacterium. Next base: position 56,402 of record JAQURX010000001.1, read on the forward strand.
AAAAGTGCTTAGGAATCAGGGAAATAAAGAGAAATATTTTCATACTGTTTTGGGGTTTAACCATCGCATGGATGCGATACAGGCGGCGGTCCTCAATGTAAAATTAAAATATTTAGATTGCTGGAATAAAAAACGACAAGAAATTGCAGCTTACTATAATAATTCTTTTAAAGCCTTGCCTCTTCAAACTCCTTTTGTTGCGCCTTTTAGTACGCATATCTATCATCAATATATATTGCGTCTTAATTCATCTGGTGCTAAACTTATCAAATATTTGAATGATAAGGGGATAGATGCGAGAGTTTACTATCCTCTTTCTTTGCATCTACAGAAATGTTTTAGTTATTTAGGCTATAAAAAAGGAGATTTTCTTGTTTCAGAAAGATCTTCCAGGGAAATTGTGGCAATCCCTGTGCATCCTGATTTAACCCAAGAAGAAAAAGATTATATTGTAAGCTCTATCAAGGAGTTTTTTAATGGTTAATTTATCGGTAGTTGTGCTTACTAAGAATGAAGAAGCTAATATCGCTGAATGCCTTGATTCGGTTTCAGGGTGGGCGGATGAAATAATAGTTGTAGATGATGGGTCTACTGATAAAACACTTGATATTGTAAGCAAATATACAAATAAAATAATTAAAAGAAGAATGGATGTAGAAGGAATACATAGGAACTTTGCTTATGCTCAGGCGAAAAACGAATGGGTCTTAAGCCTTGATGCCGATGAAAAGGTAAGCGAGGAATTAAAACGAGAAGTCAGTGAAGTTTTAAAGCCCGAAACAAAATACGCCGCTTTTTCTATTCCTTTAAGGAATTTTATCGGAACTTATTGGGTAAGGCATGGCGGGTGGTACCCTGCTGGAAAAGTAAGGTTATTCCGTAAGGATAAATTTAAATACGAAGAAGTCAAGGTCCATCCAAGGGCATTTATTGATGGAGAATGCGGCCATTTGACCAAGGATATAGTTCACAAAGGGTATCCTGATTTAGCGCATTTTCTAGATAGCCTTAACCGTCAGACGAGCTGGGAAGCGGAGAAGTGGTTTAATCAGAATAAGCCGATGCGGTTGGGAAGATTCTTTTATAGGACAATTGATAGGTTTATGCGTACTTATGTCGGTAAAAAAGGTTATAAAGATGGATTTTATGGTTTTGTGATTGCTTTTTACGCCGGGCTTTATCAATTTATGAGTTATTTAAAATATCAAGAAATTTTAATTGAAAGGAGAAACAAAGAATGAAAGTATTGATTACTGGTGGGGCAGGGTTAGTAGGAAGCCATAGCGCTGAGTTTTTTGCAAAAGAAAATCCAAAGAATAAAGTTATAGTTTTGGATAATTTAATGCGTTCGCAGATATTCGGTTACGATAAGGGTTCTGTTGAGTTTAATTGGAAGTATCTCGGGCAATTCAAGAATATTGAGCGGATAAAGGGCGATGTCCGCAACGATAAGGATTTGGCAAAGGCTATTGGAAAGGGTGTTGATGTCGTAATACATACTGCTGGACAACCCGGAGTCCCTTCAAGTGTGCGTATGCCAAAAGAAGATTTTAGTATCAATGCTTTTGGAACGCTTAATGTATTAGAAGCGGCACGCAAGAAATCAAAGGATACCATAGTAGTCTATTGTTCAACTAATAAAGTTTACGGAGAAAATGTTGATAGGCTTGAGCTATCAGAAAAAGAAAAAAGGTATACTTTTCGTGATGTCGCGGGAGTTAATGAAAGCATGTCAACTGATTTGACCGGGCATACTCCGTATGGAGTTTCAAAACTCGTCGGTGATTTGTATATTCAGGAATACAGCCATATTTATAAGATGAAAACAGGTGTATTTAGAATGTCTTGTACATATGGAACACGCCAATTTGGTTTTGAAGATCAGGGTTGGGTTGCTTGGTTTATCATAGCAACGTTGTTTAAACGCCCGATTACTATATATGGGAATGGTAAACAAGTTCGTGACATGCTTTATGCAGATGATTTAGTAGATGCATTTAATCGGTTCATTAATAGTGATTTAGAAAGAGGGCTTTTTAATATTGGCGGAGGCCCTGAAAATACAATATCACTTTTAGAGTTTCTTGATGAATTGGAGATTTTGGTTGGAAAGAAGCCAAAGGTAAAATTTGCTAATTGGCGGCCTTCAGACCAGAAAGTTTATATTACTGATACTTCTAAACTTCAAAGTTCTCTAAATTGGAAAATTAAGACTCCAGTTAAGGAAGGTTTAAGAAAACTTACGGAATGGGTTAAGGCAAATGAAAGTTATTTTTCTTGATCGCGACGGAGTAATAAATAAGTATCCTGGGGACACAAAATATGTTACTTCGCTTAAAGGTTTTCGTTTCTTGCCCAACACAAAGAAAGCAATTAGTTTGTTAACGAAGAATAAGTTTAAGATATTCGTTGCATCGAACCAAGCAGGTGTCGGTAAAGGTGTTTATACTCAAGAAGTCCTTAATGCAATTACCGCTTACATGCTTAAAGAAGTTAAAAAGCAAGATGGTTTAATTGAAAAAGTCTATTATTGTACCCACCGACCGCAAGATAATTGTTCTTGCCGGAAACCCAAGCCCGGGTTAATCAGGGCTGCAAAAAAAGAATACGCATTAAATCTAAAGGATTCTTTTTTTATCGGAGATACTATCCGCGATATTAATACCGCAAGAGCAGCCGGGTGTAAATCAATTCTTGTCCTTTCAGGAAAAGAGAAATTATCAAACAAGGAAAATTGGGAAGCTAAGCCGGATTTTGTATTTAAAGATCTTTTTGAAGCCGCAAAATTCCTGGTCAAACAAAGTTAATTTATCTCTTTCTTAAACGAAATGGAAAAAAAGGCTAAAATTATTATTGCTCATGCTTCTGCTGGTGCAGGGCACCGCAAAGCAGCAGAGGCAATTTTTGAATATCTAAAGGATTGCCCTGAGCTTGATGTTTGCTTAGTAGATGTTTTAACGCGGACAAATTCATTTTTTAGATTTAGTTATCAATGGGGTTATTCTTTTCTGGTAAAATATCTTATTTTTTCCTGGGGTTTTCTTTATTGGTTGACTGATTTTAAACCATTTCGTAAATTTGCTAAATCATTCTGCTTCATGTTAAATAAATCAAATACTAAAGAGTTCTCCAGCCTTTTAATAAAAGAAAACCCCGATTTTGTGATTTCAACTCATTTCTTGCCTTCAGAGATTACTTCGGATTTAAAAGAAAAAGGATTGATTAGTACTAAGCTTTTTACTATCATTACTGATTTTGGAGTACATTCATTTTGGATTGCTGATAAAACTGATTATTATGGCGTTGCGTCTAGTTTCACTAAGAATTGTTTGGTTTCTGAGGGTATTCCAGAAAACAGAATCAAAGAGATTGGTATTCCCGTAGATTCAAGATTCCTGGTTAAATATAATAAGAGCGATTTATGTAGGAATATTGGTGTCGATTCTAATAAATTTACAGTTTTGCTTATGACGGGATCTTTTGGGATCGGGCCTATGAAAGAAATTGCTGAAGTTTTATGTGAGTTTGTGCAGGTAATAGTTGTTTGTGCTGCAAATAAGAAATTATTATCCAGTTTAAACAAAAGGCAGCTTCCTAATGTAAAAGTACTTGGATTTGTAGATAATGCGTATGAACTAATGGCGGTTTCAGATGTGATTATTACTAAGCCCGGCGGGTTAAGCATCTCGGAGATTATTAGTATGGAATTGGTCCCAATTTTTATTTCAGCTATTCCAGGGCAAGAAACTATTAATATAAAAGTTCTAAATGAGTATTCTGTTGGCGTTGAGCCAAAAACAATTCTAGAAATTAAAAATCTAATCATTGATTATAAAGACCATCCGGAGAAGATTACTAAATTGAAAGATAATATAAAGAGATTAAAAAAGCCCGGCACTCTTGAGGAGATCCGTAATGTTGTTCGCCAAAATAGTAGTAGGGCTTCCTGTTGAGGGGCCGTTTGACTATATTGTGCCAGATAGCCTTAATACGGCAATAAAAGTAGGCTCGAGAGTTTGGGTAAATTTTGCTAACAGAAAAGTTGTTGGTTATGTTGTAGGATTAACGCATAAAAGTGCTATCAAGCAGCTTAAGCAAATATCAGGTTTGGTAGATTTTAATCCTATCCTTGATAAAAATTCATTTCTCCTCGCTAAAGAAATTTCTTCTTACTATGGTTGTTCATTGGGGCAGGCGATTGAAACAATTTACCCAGATTCTCTTAGAAGAGGAAAACCGCTTCAAAATATTATAATTCCACAAGGCCATCCCCAGCTTCCTAAAAAAGAAGTTATCCTAATTCATGATTTGTCAGGATTCAATAGGTGGGAAGTCTATTTAGAGCATTCAAAGCAAGCTTTAAAGAATAAGGAAGCGGTAGTAATCATTTTACCTGATATAAAAGCAGTTTTAAGAGTCAAAGAATTAGTTAAAGAAAAGCTGGGCATTGAACCTACAATTTTATACAGGAATCAACCTAATGAATTGGAAGAGTGGAGTAAAATTAAGTCCGGAAAAACTAATTTTGTAATAGGGACTCGTTCAGGTATTTTTGCACCAATGTCAAATCTCGGACTTATAATTATCGACGATGAACACGATTATGTTTATAAGCAAGAGCAGTCCCCTCATTATAACGCAAAAACAGTAGCTTTGATGAGGACAGAAATTGATAAAACAAAATTAATTCTTGGCAGCAGTTCTCCTTCGTTGGAGAGCTATTACTTGAGTAAAAAGGATAAGCTTAAATTGCAGATTATTCCAAGAAAACTCAATTTTCCACAAGTACATGTAATTGATACAAGGCGAATATCATTCGAAGATAAGAAGAGAAAGAATATTCTTACTAAGTTTTTGGAAGATGCAGTTTACTCAAGTTTACTTGCTAAAGGTAAAACGCTTTTATTTTTGAACCGAAGAGGATTTGCAACTTATGCATTTTGCCATAATTGCGCAGTTGCCTTAAAATGCCCTCGTTGCAATATTAGTTTGGTGTATCATTTTAAAGAAAATTTATTAAGCTGCCACCATTGTAATTACAAGATTACACCACCTAAAATTTGTCCAAATTGTAATTCCGGATATATTAAATTCGCTGGGTTTGGGACGGAAAAAATTGAAAGCGAGCTTTCAAGGATATTTCCTCAGGCTCGCATTAAGTTATTAGATGATGCAAGCCATGTCGATATCCAAAATGCAGACATATTTATAGCAACAAGCACTATATTTAAATTTACAAAAATAAATTTTGATCTTGTTGGGGTTTTAGCTATCGACGATACTTTAAACCGAATGGACTTTCGTTCAGGAGAAAAAGCATTTTCTATTATTTCCGGGTTAGTAAGCCTTACAGAAAATAAGATTATCATTCAGAGCAGTTTTCCTGGGCACTATTGTTTACAGGCATTTTTGAAGAAAGACCCAATTTCATTTTATGAGCAAGAATTAAGCTTAAGAAAAGAATTGGATTATCCTCCTTATAAGCATATGATTTTGGTTAAACTTCGTTCTGAGATAGAGGAAAAATCCAAAACTGCCTGCCTTACTTTATTTGATAAATTAAGAAAATCCAACAAAGAAAAGGCTATTAAAATTGTTTCAGTTAATGCCGGCATGCCTGCGAAATTAAGAGGTAAATTTTATTGGCAGATAATGATTCTTGCGGGAGATGCCAAGGAGGCAAATAAATTCTTAAAAAATCAATTAGCAGATTTTTTGCATTCAGGTATAATAGTTACAATAGACGTGGATCCAGTTTAAATTATCCTTTTGGAAAGGTGAAATTTTGTAATGAATATAATCTTTTTTGGTAGCTCACAATTTGCTCAAAGTTCATTAGCAGCTTTGCTTGAAAGAGGCTATAAAGTTTCTTGTGTCGTTACTCAGCCTGATAGAAAGAAAGGTAGAGGAATGCATTTGGAGCCTACTTCTGTTAAAGCTTTGGCAATAGAACACGGTTTAGAAGTTTATCAGCCGGATGATATAAACACGAATGAATCCGGTAGCTTCTTAAATAAGTTTAAGCCTAATTTATTTGTTGTTGTTGCGTACGGCCAGATTTTATCCGAAGAAGTTTTAAAAATCCCGAGTGTTTTTTCGATAAATGCCCACGCGTCATTATTACCTAAATACCGAGGAGCTTCTCCGATTAACCGCGCATTAATTAACTCCGAAGTTAAAACTGGGGTAACGATTATTAAATTAACTAAGAATATGGATGCTGGCCCAATAATCGCTCAGGAAGAGATCTTAATTAAAAACGAAGACGACTCTATTATTTTGGGAGAAAAGTTATCAAAGCTTTCTGCTGAGCTTTTAATCAAGGCAATTATAGCGATAGAGAATAACAAGTATGAATTATTGGAGCAAGACGAAAATAAAGTTAGTTTTGCTCCTAAGCTTAAAAAAGATGACGGCTTAATCAATTGGAGTAAGAGCGCTAATCAAATTAATGATTTAATCCGCGGCTGCCTGCCTTGGCCCGGAGCTTTTACTCATTACAATTCTAAATTGTTAAAGATATTCCGGGCTGAAGTTGGCTCGATTCAGAATTTAGATTTACCCGGTAAGATAATTGAAATCTCCAAAGAAGGCCTCCGTGTGTCTACTTCCAAAGATAGCTTAATTATCAAAGAATTACAGATTGAGGGCAAGAGAAGGATGAAGGTGGAAGAATTTATTGCCGGCCATAAGATTTGCGTCGGAGAAATGTTAAAATAAGAAACTATTTGATTTTAAGTTATTCTTCTGATAAAATTATTCTTTAAATAGAAAGATCAAAAAATATGCCAGAATTAAGAAAAGATCCGGTTATAGGAAGGTGGGTTATCATTGCAACTGAAAGGGCAAGAAGGCCTGATCAGTTTTCAACCCAGCCGCATGAAGGCCCTGTTGAAGGCAAATGCCCTTTTTGCGAAGGCGTTGAATCTCAGACACCTCCTGAAATATACGCCGTAAGGCCTAACCGCAGCGCTCCAAATACTCCCGGTTGGGATTTAAGGGTTATCCCTAGCATTGCTCCTTTTTTGAAGATTGAAGGAGAACTTGATCGTCGAGGTAAGGGTTTGTATGACTTAATGAATGGCGTTGGCGCCCATGAGATTATTGTTGAAACAAATAAGCATATAGATAATATGGCGGATTTAGGTGAGGAGCAGATTTCTAAGGTAATTACCTGCTATATTGATAGGATTGTTGATTTAGAGAAGGATAAGCGGTTTAAGTACGCGCTTGTTTTTAAGAATCATGGTTGGGTTGCTGGTGGAAGCGGAGTAAAGCATTCAAGGTCACAATTAATTGCAACTCCGGTTAATCCTAAGAGAGTAAAAGAAGAGCTTGTTGGTGCGCGGCAATATTTTGAGTTTCACGAAAGATGTATTTTCTGCGATTTAGTTAAGCAGGAGTTAGCGTCAAAAGAAAGGCTTATTCTTGATCTTGACGGATTTATTGCAGTTACTCCTTTTGCGGCAAGATTCCCTTTTGAAGTTTGGATTTTACCGAAGAAACATTCTTGTGATTTTGTGAGCCTAGATATGGATTCACGCCTAAATTTGGCGCGTATAATGAAAAAAGTCTTTTCAAAACTTAAAAAAGGTTTAAATGATCCACCTTATAATTATGTTATTCATACAGCACCATTCAGGCGTCAAAAAGGTGGATATTGGAAAACAATTGATCAGGATTACCATTGGCACATCGAAATTATGCCCCGTCTTACCCGTGTAGCAGGTTTTGAGTGGGGGACAGGTTTTTACATCTGTCCACTACCTCCAGAAAATGCTGCGGAATTCTTAAGAGGGGTAGAGGCTTAATATGGCTGAATTAAGAAGAGACCCGATTATCGGAAGATGGATTATCGTAGAAACGGATCAGCCTAATAAACCCGAAGATTACGTTCATGAACAATATGTCCCTAAGGGAGGAGTTTGTCCGTTTTGTTATGGCAATGAGTCGATGACTCCTCCGGAAATAGATTCTATCAGGCATTTAGATACCCAAGCTAATTCTTCGGGTTGGCAGGTTAGAGTTGTCCCTAACAAATTTCCTGCTTTGCAAATTGAAGGTGAATTAGATAGACGTGGAATTGGGATTTATGATATGTCTAATGGAGTTGGTGCTCACGAAGTTTTAGTTGAGACGCCATATCATCACAAGGATATTCCTGATCTATTAAATGAAGAAATTGAGAATTTTATTGTAATGTATTGCAGGCGCATAAATGATTTGGAAAGAGACAAGCGTTTTAAATATATAATGCTTTTTAGGAACTATGGCGCTGCTGCAGGGGCTTCTTTGGAGCATCCTCATACCCAGTTGATTGCTCTTCCTATGGTGCCAAAGAATGTTATGGAGGAATTAAGGGGGTCGGAGAATTACTTTGATTTTCGTGACAGGTGTTTGTTTTGTGATATTATCAGGCAAGAGAATCAGGAAAAAGAAAGGATAGTATTGGAAAATAAATATTTTATCGCTTTCTGCCCGTATGTTTCGAGATTCCCTTTTGAAACCTGGATAATTCCAAAGAAACACAATGGTTCTTTTTCTCGCATGCCTCATGAAGAAATACCGGCATTTGCCGCCATATTAAAGGATACTATTTCGAAATTAAAGAAAGTTTTTGTTAATTTGTCGTATAATTACATAATTCATAGTTCGCCGATTAATGGCGATGGAGGGCAGGATAGTTATCATTGGCATCTGGAATTAATGCCTAAATTAACCCGCGTTGCAGGATTTGAATGGGGGACAGGATTCTATCTTGTCTCAACTCCTCCGGAATTAGCCGCGCAATATTTGAAATCCGTATAGTTAAGAATATAATAACAATTAACAAACACCTGGCGCTTATCGGCGCCTGGCGCAAATAGGCATTGCGCCAGCATGCGCTTGTGCGCAAATTGCGCCAGTACCCTTTAAGGGCAAGGAGGTAACAAATGGCAGTAAAAGTAGGTATCAATGGTTTTGGAAGGATTGGCCGTCTGGTCGCAAGGGCTATTTTTGAGAAAAAGAATTCTGGCCTTGAATTAGTCGCTGTGAATGATTTAACTGACGCCAAAAGTAACGCTTATTTGTTTAAGTATGATTCAGTGCATGGGAGGTTCCCCGGGGAAGTAAAAGCAGTAGGGGAGGATTCAATTTCAATTGATGGTAAAATCGTAAAGGTTCTTTCAAAGAAGGATCCTTCAGAGCTTCCATGGAAAGATTTAGGAGTTGATATTGTTGTTGAGTCAACAGGTCTTTTTACCGTTAAGAAAGATGGAGTTAATAAAAAGGGCAAAGAGGTAAAAGGAGCGGAAAATCATATTACCAAAGGCGGGGCTAAGAAAGTAATTATTTCAGCTCCTGCTGAAGGTGAAGATATAACTATAGTTATGGGTGTTAATGAAGATAAATATGATCCTAAGAATCATAGCGTAGTTTCAAATGCTTCCTGTACGACGAATTGTCTTGGCCCTATTGCAAAGGTTATGAATGATAAATGGGGAATTGAAAAGGGGTTAATGACCACAATTCATTCGTATACCAATGATCAAAGAGTGCAGGATATGGCTCATTCTGATTTAAGAAGGTCGCGTGCAGCCGCTGTTTCAATGATTCCAACATCGACGGGTGCGGCAAAAGCGATAGGTTTAGTTGTTCCGGAATTAAAGGGTAAATTAGACGGGTTTGCAATCCGTGTTCCTACTCCTAATGTTTCGGTAGTTGATTTAACCTGCTCTTTATCAAAGAAAGTAACCGTTGAAGAGCTTAATGCGGCTTTTAAAGAAGCTGCTGAAGGAAGGATGAAGGGCATCTTGGCAATTACGATGGATCCAGTTGTTTCTGTGGATTTTAACCATTGCTTGCTTTCGTCAATAGTGGATGGTTTAAGCACAAAGGTTATCCAGGATAATTTTGTTAAAGTCCTATCTTGGTATGATAATGAATGGGGCTATTCTAATAGGGTAGTTGATTTAGCTGAATATATGGTGAAAAAAGGCCTATAATTAGGCCTAAAGTAGTTTAAGTTGTAGCTTAAAAGGGGCGGTATTCTATACCGTCCCTTTTTTTCTCTAACCTCTTTATTTTGAAAAAGTTTTAGCTTAGGAATAAGCCTGGATTTTAAGCAAAAATAGCTTGATTTGCCTTATAGATTATGGTAAATTATTAATTCACGTCTTTGACTTATTTTACCTATAAAAATAGGGCAAAAACATAAAAGAAAGGTTGAAGCTATGAAAGGAATTATCCTAGCTGGCGGAAAAGCTACACGTTTGTATCCTATCACAAAAGGCGTCTGTAAACAGATGCTCCCCGTATACGACAAGCCAATGATTTATTACCCTCTTTCAATCTTAATGCTGGCCGGAATTAGGGATATTCTTATAATTTCTACTCCTAAAGATACTTTAAGGTTTAAAGATTTGCTTGGAGATGGCTCAAATCTTGGGATTAGCTTATCTTATGCTATACAAGATGAACCAAAAGGAATAGCTCAGGCTTTTATAGTTGGGGAAGATTTTATCGGTAAAGATAAGGTGAGCTTGGTTTTGGGGGATAATATATTCTACGGCCATGAAATGACAGGGATTTTAAAAGAAGCTGCAGCTTTAAAAAACGGAGCCGTAGTCTTTGGGTATTACGTAAAAGACCCTCAAAGATATGGCGTTGTTGAATTCAATAAGAAATGTAAGGTTATTTCTATTGAAGAAAAGCCGAAACATCCTAAATCAAACTACGCAATTTGTGGGCTATATTTTTACGACAATGATGTGGTTAAAGTCGCAAAGAATCTAAAGCCTTCAAAAAGAGGCGAATTGGAGATTACGGATGTCAATAATGTGTACCTTAAGAAGAATAAACTTAAAGTAAAGCTCTTAAGCCGTGGTTATGCCTGGCTTGATACGGGAACTCATAGTGCTTTGATTGACGCGTCTACTTTTATTAAAACTGTTGAAGAGCGACAGGGGCTTAAAATAGGCTGTATTGAGGAGGTTGCTTTTAGGATGGGTTATATTAATAAGAAGGATTTGTTGATGCTCGCTTCAGAGATGAATACTGAATACGGGGAATATTTAAAAAGGATATGCCAAGATGAAAAGTAAGATTTTAATTTTAGGAAAAGGTTTTATTGGCCAGAGGCTGCAAGAAACGCTGGGTTGCGATATTTCAGATAGAAGGATTAATTCTTTTGGTGATGCAGAGGATGAGGTTAAGAAATATAGCCCTAAGATTATTATTAACTGCATTGGTTTTACCGGAAAATTTAATGTTGATGGTTGTGAAGATGATAAAGAAAAAACTCTTCAAGCGAATACGTTTGTGCCGATTATCCTGGCAGAGGTAGCGCTGAGGAACAATATTAAGCTTATTCATATTAGCAGTGGATGTATCTATCATTATGATTATTCAAAGCAGAAACCAATAACCGAAAGAGACGTACCGGATTTCCTAGATTTATTTTACTCAAGGTCAAAGATTTATTCGGATTTGGCATTGGAAAGCCTGTTTAAGAAATATAATATTTTGATTGTCAGGATTAGAGTTCCTTTTGATGCGCGTCCCGGGCCAAGAAATACCCTTACCAAATTAATAAAATACAAAACTATAATTAATATCCCTAATTCTGTAACATATGTTCCTGATTTTTTGAAAGCCATGAAGCATCTGATTAAAATTGACGCGAAGGGTATATTTAATGTGGTAAATAAAGGTGGTTTAAAGTATTCAGACATTTTGGATGCTTATAAAAAATATGTGCCTGGTTTTGAGTACACTGTAGTTGATTTCAAGAAGCTTAAAATGACAAGAACTAATTTGATTCTATCTACAGCTAAGCTAGAGAAGTCAGGATTTAAAGTTAGGCCCATTAAGGAGGTTATTGAAGAGTGCGTAAAAGAATATGTAAAATATTAGTAACGGGCGGGGCAGGGTTTATTGGGAGCGCTTTTGTCCGGCTTTTGGTAAAGAAGGGGATTAAGCCTGTTATCTGCGACAAACTTACTTATGCCGGAGATTTAGAGCGCCTTAGGGAAGTAAAAGGAAAGTATAAATTCTATAAAACTGATATTTGCGACCTAAAGAATTTAGAAAAGATCTTCAAGATTGAAAAGCCTTCCGCAGTTGTTCATTTTGCTGCTGAAACGCATGTAGATAGAAGCATAATCGACCCAACCGTTTTTTTAAAAACGAATATTATTGGAACACAAAACCTGCTTGATTTGTCAAGAAAATATAAGATTACCAGATTTATCCATATTTCTACTGATGAAGTCTATGGGGATATTTTAAAGGGGAGTTTTACTGAAGAGTCGCCGATTAAGCCGAATAGCCCATATGCTGCATCAAAAGCTGCAGCTGATTTGTTGATACGTTCTTATGTACGTACATATGATTTCCCAGCAATTATCATAAGGCCAAGCAATAATTATGGGCCTTGGCAGTATCCTGAGAAGTTAATTCCGGTAGCAATAAGTAAGGTTATTAATAATAAAAAGATCCCTGTTTATGCAAATGGTCTAAACGTGAGAGAATGGTTGTATGTTTCTGATTGCGCTGAAGGGATTATTTTTTTACTAAATAATTCTAAAGCAGAAGGAATTTATAATTTAGGCAGTGGGCATCGAGAAAAGAATATTAATACTGTAAAACAGATTTTAAGGATTTTGGGGAAGCCTGTTACCATGTTGGAATTTGTTAAAGATCGGCCTGGGCATGACTGGCGCTATTCGTTGGACTCTTCAAGAATACGAAGATTAGGCTGGCAACCCAAAACTAATTTTGTTTTAGGCCTTAGAAATACGGTTAAATGGAATACAGAAAATGAGAATTGGCTGCGGGGAAAGGCCTAATTACTTCGGTAAGATTATTTTTTTAACTCTTTGGTTACTCCATGATTAAAGAAAGAAGATGCTTAAGAAGGATAATCTTTACTATTTTAATCCTCGCTGTTATTGATATCTACGTACTGACTTTTGTTAAAAAAATAGAGAATCGTTATGAGACTTCAGGAACAATGTTTAGGTTTGAAAATAACGATTTTTTTGGCATAGCTCCGTTAGTTGATTATTTAAAAGAAAATAAGATTGGTAAGAAGAGTCGAATAGTTTTTTTTGGTAATTCTGTTATGTTTGGTTATCAGCTAGGAGCTAATGATACCATTGCCGCAAAATTTGAGAATATAGCAGGTTCCAATTATAAATGTTTTAATCTTGGAATTAATGGCTTAGGTGAGGAAAACGCCTACATAATTCTCAAGAATTTGATTGATTCAGTAGATTTGGTAATTGTGCTTCATTCTCCTTCTGGAAAAGTACCGATTCAAGGCTTGTATCAGCATTTGGATATAGACGATGAGGACGCCGCTTTTTTTAAGATAAATAATAAAGAGAGCATTATTAATAAAAGGCTATCTTATTATGTAGGCAAAATATGGAAACTTTCTAAATACTCGCATCGTATACAAAACGGGCTTTTTCAAACCTCAACTAAGAATTATCTGTATTTACATAAAGCAGATTTATTCTCGTTTCTTTCTGCTAAGAAATCAAGCGGACTTTTGCCTTTTGATTCAGACTCTTGTGAAGATTTGATAGTAAATAGGCACATCCCAGAACTAAAAGATTACAAGCTAACCAAAGCGGACTCCGGTAGTATTAATTTAAATGAAACAGAAGCAGCTCTTTATAAAAAGTTTTTTAAGTTGGCAAGTCTGAAAAGGAAGAAAATATTCTTTTTTGGGCTAGATCATTATGCCCCATATAATAAGAAGGAACTTAGTGAATATAATAGATTATTTGGTCCAAGTTTGGTTTTTATGAATCTTGAAAGTACGGAGAGTTTTACTTTTGATAAAACCCATCTTACCACTAAGGGATCTTGTGCTGTTGCGAACATGATGTATTTAGCTATCAAAAAGAACAATGATATTTAACGAATTTACCTACTATTTTATCTTATTTCTTACTCTACTTTTTTATTATATAGTGCCAAATGGTTATAGATGGTTAGTTTTAACTCTATTTGGCCTTATTTTCTATTATGTATATGGAGGTAATCCGGTTTTCTTGTTCATTATTGAGTCTTTTCTTGTGTATATCTTTATAAAAGATACAAGAAACAAGTTTTATTTCTTTCTTATTTTATTAATTCCGCTTTCCCTGCTTTTTTACTTTAAGTACAAAAGTATGTTTTTCGCGGCATTTGGCCTGTCAAAAGCAATAAATAATCCTGCTAACTATATAATTCCATTAGGTATATCTTTTTTTACGTTTGAGTTTGTGCATTGCATAGTTGATAGAAAGAAAGGACGGATTGAAAACTTAAATCCGAAAGACTACGCAGCATTTATTATGTTTTTCCCTACGATGGTATCTGGGCCGATTAAAAGATACCAACAATTTAACCATCAATTTTCCTCCAGTTTTTCTTTTGAGAATATGTATATTGGTTTGGCAAGAATAACTAAGGGTTTGGCTAAGAAGATAATATTGGCAGATAATTTCTCTCTTATTGCTGATAGATTAACTGCGGCAGATTTTTCTTCTCATTGGGTGCATTACCCCAAGGAACTGTGGATAGGAATAATTGCGTATTCATTTAAGATATATTATGATTTTTCCGGATATTCCGATATTGCAATAGGCAGTGCAAAGTTATTCGGTATTAATGTCCCAGAAAACTTTAACTCGCCTTACCTGAAAACTAATATAGGATTGTTCTGGAAAAATTGGCATATATCTCTATACAAGTGGTTGGTTGACTATATTTTTATACCTTTGGGTGGAAGTAAGGTTATACTACTTTTTATTTTGTTAAATACATGTTTTGTAATGATGATTTCCGGGCTTTGGCATGGCGCTCAGTGGCATTTTGTGGCCTGGGGACTTTATAATGGCATACTTCTAGTACTTTATAGACTTTACAGATATTTTATCGTTGAAAAATATTCTTTAATGCAGAGAGCTTGGTATAATTCTCTTCCCGTGAAGGCAGTTTCTATCCTTATTACTTTTATTTTAGTCAGCCTTGGCTGGGTTTTATTTGTTTGTGATTTTGATAGAGCAGCCGCTGTTTACAAAGCTATTTTTTTAATTAAAGGTGCTTGAAATGTCTTTTAGTGTCAAAGGGAAAGAATTAGTTGTTGATGTGGGAATCGCTTTGCTATGGGCAGCCCTTATTGTGCTTATAGTTTTATTTTCGGCTGGGCAGACTAAGTTTATTTATATTGATTTTTGAGTATTACGAAGTATCTAACTTTTTATTAAATAAAATGAATTTTAAATTAAAAAATCTTAATAAAAGCTATATTTTCTTAATTGCAATATTTATAGCTGTATACCTATGGTTTATTTTTTATTTAGCTATAAAGAAAACTCAGTTGTTTGATGGAGATGGTTTATCGAGATCATTGTTTGCCATGATGATCAGGGACATTTTTACGGATCTTTTGAAGGGTAGGATATCTTCGGTTGAAGATATCAAGAGTATTCTTTCTTTTTATCATAGTCATTATCAGGTTGGTTTGGAAGCATTTTTTATCTGGCCTCCACTTCAAACATTTTTCCTCTTTATTTATTTTATATTCACAAAAAGCGCATCTTATATTTCTGTGGGTTACATAAATCTTATTTTTTTAGCACTTTTGATTTTCTATCTATTTCGATTAACATTGCTTTTATTTAATAACTATATAATTGCAACATTAGCTTCGGCTTTTGTATTGTTGCATCCTTTTATCATGCAAATGTCGATATCCCTAGAAAGAATTATTGGTGAGTCATTCTTTGTTGTCGCCATGCTTTATTATTTGTTCCTTTTTATTGAAAGCAAAATAGGAAAATATGTATTATTAGCCATTATTTATTTCGTTTTAGGTTGCCTATTTAGAATTGAATCTTTTTTTATGATGATACTGCCCCTGTCAATAGGAATTTTTTTGGG
This sequence comes from Candidatus Omnitrophota bacterium, assembly GCA_028715415.1. Lineage (NCBI taxonomy): Bacteria > Pseudomonadati > Candidatus Omnitrophota > Candidatus Omnitrophota bacterium. The sequence continues at coordinate 72,323 of JAQURX010000001.1, forward strand.
TGTTCGCGGAAAAGAGAGTTCTGGTTTTATTGTTAATATTTGGAGGCGCAATAAGAAGTTAGCGCTAGTGATGCTCACTTTGAGCTTAGTTTTGTTTTTTTATATTGCTCTTCAAATTCCTTTGACCTCTAAGAAGGTAGGAACCTTATTTACTAAAGCAGAAAGTTATAAGAATTGGGTAAAAGATAAACGTGCTTATCCTGGAATTTTTACAGCTTCAAAGTATTTTAATTTTGAGGATCAATATTATAATTATAGATTTAGCCAGAAAAGATGGTTGGAAGAAAAGAAGAATAATCCTAATAATTACGAAGCTCTTGTTTTGGCTGACAATAGGTTTAGCCTTTCTTTTTACCAAAAATCCTTTTTTATAATTACCTGTTTCTTTTATGAATTAATTTTAATTCCCTGTTTTTTATTTTTCTTTATTTTTTCTGCTAGCCGTTTAAATTATAAGACTGCCCTTCTTATGTTAAGTATTTTTTTGTATTTCTTGCTTTATTCTATCCTAGGAACCGTTCCGTTTTATCCAATGACTGTTTTGCCGCTTATTGCAATTCTTTGCGCTTATGGTTTATTTAGGTTTGTAGATAGATTTATTTGGCAGAAGTTAAAATTAACGGTTCTTTTCTTTGCAATTTCATTAGGAATTTTACAGTGTTTTTGGCTATTTACATTTGGACAGTTTGGTTCATTATATTCACGCTATGCATCTCCTGGAAAGGTTATGGATGCAATCGTAAAGGATAATAACTCAGAAGAAAAGTTTACGGTGCTCTCTAGCTTTGAAACAGCGTTACCTTTAAGCCTTGAATTGGTAAAAAACGGTAAATTCAATAATATTTATATCAGGCCATTGTATAAGCACCAAAGGAATCAAGTGGTAGATTTTGTAAGAAAGGGTGGTTATGGCGTTGAGTCTAAATTTATGGGAAAAGTGTTTTATCCGGAAGCGAAATATTTCTTCGTTATGAATCTTGATGAGTTTGATTTTTGGCTGCCTGATTCTGAAGAGCAGAATAAAATATTTGCTTTATCAAAAACAATACCTGCAGAAAGAAGCGAAGCATACTTATTTAAAAGGATAAACTGATTTAATTTTTTTATTATGTGCGGAATTTGCGGAATAATTGGAGAGTCAACTTCTAAAGAAATTAGGCTGATGAATTCTAGGTTAACGCATCGTGGGCCTGATGGAGAAGGGTATTTTGAAGATAACATCGTACGCTTAGGGCATCGTCGGCTTAAAATCATTGATTTGTCTAGAAATGGCGATCAACCTATGCGAAACGAAGATGGCTCTGTTTTATTGGTTTTTAACGGGGAAATTTATAATTTTATTGAGTTAAGAAACGAGTTAATGGGTAGGGGGCATAATTTTGTTTCTCATGCAGATAGCGAAGTAATAATTCATGGTTACGAGGAGTGGGGTGAGTCTATACCAGAGAAACTTCAGGGAATGTTTGCTTTTGCTATTTGGGATTCAAGAAAAAGGTCTCTTTTTTTAGCAAGGGATAGGCTTGGTGTGAAGCCTTTGCATTATTATTTTGATGGTAAAAGATTCGCTTTTGCATCTCAGGTTTCTTCGTTACTATGTATACATCCGAAACCGGAAATAAACAGAACAGCTTTATCGTATTATTTGGTAACTGGATATTCTCCTCATCCATACGATATGGTTAATGGGATTTCAAAATTACCGGGTGGCTGGAGCATGGTATTTAAAAATCAGAATATTAGTTTGCGACAATACTGGAAACTACAAGTTGAACCTGTAGAGAGAGATTCAATTAGAGAGTCTGAAGTGTACGAGAAGGTGCAAGATTTAATTGACAAAGGAGTTAAGCGTAGGCTAATTTCCGATGTTCCTTTGGGAATATTTTTAAGCGGAGGAGTAGATTCAAGTGTGATATTAGCAACAGCTCTAAAATATTTACCTCAGCCGACCAAGGTTTTTTCGATAGGATACGAGGAGGAATCTTTTAACGAGTTGCCTTATGCTAAATATATCGCCGAACATTTCAAGGCCGAATATCATCCTTTTGTGTTAAAGCAACATCAATTTGGGACTTTAATGGGAGAGATTGTTAGGTTTTTGGATGAGCCAATTGCGGATGTGTCAATTATTCCGACTTATTATTTGGCGAAAATGACGAGGAAGTTTGTTACTGTGGCTTTGGGTGGCGATGGTGGGGATGAATTCTTTAGCGGGTATATTACTCATCAAAATTGGAAATTAATCGAAATTTTTTCAAAACTTCCGGTTTCTACGTTTTCTAAATTTTTATCCAAAGGCTTAAATTATCTACCTGAGAATTTTGAATATTTGAGTTGGAAATATAAATTGCAAGGTTTTTTAAAAGGGCTGGAGTTTCCGCCTCAAATTAGAAATTATATTTGGTTGGGAGCTTTTTCTCCAACACAAGCAAATGCGCTGCTATCAGAAAACCTTGATAGCAGTTCAGAAAAAAACAGAATCGAACAGCTCCTTGGTAGGCTTGATAGTAATAATGGAAACGCGCTAAGCCGGATGTTATTTCAAGATGCAAGTTATTTTCTTCAGGATTATCTCTTGGTAAAAGTAGATTTAATGAGCATGGCTAATTCTCTTGAGGTGCGGGGCCCATTTCTTGATACTGAACTTATAGACTATGTTAGCAGGCTTCCTATAAGATATAAGGTTTTCAAGGGAAGCCCCAAGAAGATCTTAAGAAATCTTTACCGTAATAGAATGCCTGAAGGATATTTTGATAGGAAAAAACAGGGGTTTTCTATTCCTTTGGGTTATTGGTTGCATCAAAAAAATGTTAAGGATTTCTTTATTGAAATTTTAAGTGAAACAAATATAAAAAGATCCGGTTTATTTAATTACAGGTTTGTTGCCTCATTGTTGCATGAACACTTAAAACAAAAGAAGAATAATTGGAAGCAACTTTGGGCTGTTTTGACGATGCAGCTTTGGTATAATACTCATATTTTAAATTCTGGTTCTTATCTGGAGAATAATGCGTGAAAATATTACTAATTGATCCTCCTTGGGGTAATCTTTACGGAAGATACGAGGCTGCTGCAAAGGTCGGTGTGTTGTATCCGCCACTAGGTTTATGCTACTTATCTTCTTATTTGAAATCCGCAGGCCATGAAGTTAGCCTTATGGATTGCGAGGCGCAGAGTTATATTTTAAAGGATATTATAAGTGAGATATCGAAGTTTAAGCCGGATGCTGTCGGTATTAGGTGTGTATCTCCAGAGTGGAAAACTATCAAAAAAATTTCTGAGGAAATTCGTAAGAATTTTAATAGGCTTCCAATTATTCTTGGTGGCCCTCATATTACCAATGTAAGAATACAGGCTTTTGAGGATATAGATTTTGATTTTGGTATTTGCGGAGAATCCGAGTTTTCTATAGTTAATTTGGTTAATTCGCTATACGACTCAAGGGCATGGCCTACAATCCCTGGTTTAATCTGGAAAAAAGACGGCAGTATTAGGGAAAATCAAAACGGGGCCAGGTTAGATAATATCGATACAATTTTATTCCCCGACCGCAGTATTCTTAATAAAGATAATTATCTGTGGAGTGTTCCAAAGAAAGGCATATGTAGGTTTACAACAATTTTAACCTCTAGGGGTTGCCCGTTCAGGTGTACATTTTGTTCTCAGGAAAAAATGTTTGGTGGAAAAGTTCGTTTACGTTCACCAGAGAACTCAGTTGATGAAATAGAGGGTTTTTACCGTGAAAATTTAATTGATCATTTTATCTTTGTTGATGATACTCTTACTATGGATAAGGATAGGGTGTATCGTATTTGCGATAGTATTAAGAATAGAAAGTTACGCATAACATGGGAAGGGTGGACTCATGCAACTACGGTTGATAAGGATATTTTGAAAGCGATGAAAGACGCCGGGCTTGTTAGGCTATCATTTGGCATAGAAAGCGGTAATGAAGAGGTTCTAAAGTCACTCAGAAAAGGAACTACCCTAAAACAAATCCGGCAAGTTTACGAATGGGCAAAAGACGTAGGGTTGGAAACCAGAGGATCAGTGATTTTTGGTTTACCGGGTGAAACAAGAAAGACGGTAAGGCAGACTCTGGATTTTGTTAAAAGTATAAAAGGCCTGGATCAAGCATATTTTAATATCGCAATGCCTTATCCTGGTACTGAAATGCGTAGGCAAGCTTTAAACGGAGAAATGGGTGTTTCCCTTCTTACTGAAGAATATGCTGAATTAAGGCGGCATGGAAATGTTGTTATGAAGGTTAATGATTTAGATCCAAAATATCTTATTAATTTTCAGAGAAGGGCGTGGCGAGAGTTTTATTTTGCTCCGCGGAGATTGCTTTATAATTTTTTTAGAGCAGGCGTTAAAGCTGGGATAATAAATAGTATTGCTTTTATTAAAAGTTTTATTTTGCCAGTTAATAAAGGGCAAAAAAATTAGGAGAATAAGATGACTCCCGATAAAGTAATTTCTAATGTGGATTTTTCAATTATTGTTCCTTTGTATAATGAAGAAGAAGGCGTTTCTGCAACAGTTAATTCATTAATTGATTTAAGAAGTAAACATTCTTTAAAATGTGAGATTATTTTAGTCAATGATGGCTCTACCGATAAAACATCGGAAATTATTAAAGAGTTTGCCACTGTGCCAAATTTTAAGATTTTAAGAAATACTGTTAACTTGGGCTATGGTTATTCGCTTAAGCGCGGCATCTTGATTGCCGAGTCTGATATTATATGCATTATTGATGCTGACGGTAGTTATCCTATTGAAAGCATCCCTGAGTTAATCTTTAATATGAAAGATTATGATATGGTTGTAGGGGCGCGACAGGGAGAACACTATTGGGGTTCAATCTTCAAGAACCCTAGTAGAAAATTGTTTTTGGCAATGATTCATTATATCACCGGAGTAAAGGTTCCAGACGGAAATTCTGGCTTAAGAGCGTTCAGAAAGAGCAAGATTATGGAATTCATCAATCTTATTGGTAATAAATTCTCTTTTACTACTTCTCTTACTTTGGCATCTCATTATAGCAATTTGGCTATTAAGTATATTCCTGTTGAGTACTATAAGAGAAAAGGAAAAACCAAGATCCGGCATATTCGTGATTCTATCGGAGCGATTCAGCTTATGTTGCAAGTATCAGTGTATTTTGATCCTTTTAAAGTTGTTTTCCCTATTACTGTATTATTTGGCAGCATAGGTTTTTTATTTATCGTCAGCTATTTCTTTAATCAAAATCATTTTTTGGTGTTACTGGGATTCTTGAATATCTTTTTTTCTATTAGTGTTTTATTTTTCGGTTTATGGGCATGGTTGTTCGTTACTTCACAAAAGAATAAATTAGATTATGCCAAAAAAAATTAATGTTCTTTTAGTCGTTCCTCCAACGTATGAAGATATTTACGGAAACTCTTTTATCAGAGCAGGAGTGAATCCGGCTTACATGGTATTAAGCTATCCGGTTATTTCCGGATTGTTGAGAAATGAGAGTTATTTTGTTAAGGTTGCTGATTTAAATGCTACTGTTTCCCCACGGGCTAATTTTGAGGCTATCCTTAAAGAATCTCCTTGGGATATTATTGGTTTCAATGTTACGACGCCAATTTTTAAAAAAGTCGAGGAGTATAGCAGGATTGCAAAAAACATTTTGCCTAAAAGTACTATAGTTGCAGGAGGGCCTCATGTTTCTGTTGCGGCGGAAGAAGTATTACGTTCTAGCTGCGTTGATATTGCAGTAATAGGAGAAGGTGATTTTTCTTTTAAGATGGTAGTAGATGGCGAACATTTAAATAGCATTCCCGGTATAGCTTATTTAAATAATGGTGTTTTTAATGCAAATCCTTCTTCTAACATTGATAATCTAGATGATCTACCTATGCCTTATATGGAGGTTTTAGATTCTAAGTCTTATGTCCACCCAAGGCTTGTTTCCAGACGTAATCCAGTAGCAAGTATGGAGTCTAGCCGTGGATGTTTTGGAAGGTGTATATTTTGCAATAAAAGCGTTTTTGGCCCTAAAATACGTTTCAAAAGCGAGAAACGCGTTCTTGAAGAGATGAAATATATTTTGTCTCTTGGTTATAAAGAAATACATCTGGTAGACGATCTCTTTACAGCTAATCTTCCTAGAGCAAAAGCAATCTGCGAATCATTAATTAGAAGCGAGCTTGATTTAAGTTGGATGCCGCGAGGCGGGATTCGAGTGGATACAGTTGATCAGGAACTATTCTATTTGTTAAAGAGATCTGGTTGTTGGAGGGTTGCCTTTGGTATTGAATCAGGGAATCAAGCCATCTTGGATAAATGCAATAAAAAAATTACCTTAGCTCAAATTAAGAATGCAGTTTCTATGGCACGAAAGGCCGGCCTTGAAACCGAAGGTTATTTTATGCTGGGGTTACCGGGAGAAACCGAAGATACTTTAAAAGAGACTCTTAAATTTTCTCAATCCCTGTATTTGGATTATGCAAAATTTGCTATAACGGTTCCTTTGCCAGGGACTGAATTATTTGAAGAATGGGATCGGATGAAGCTTATTAAAACTAAAGATTGGTCTAAGTATACTTTTTCAAGTAAGCCGAGCAGTTTGTATGAACATCCTACTGTTCCTTGGAAAGTCTTGGATGATTTTTACAGTAAGTCACACAGGAATTTTTATTTTAATTTCTCCTATATTATGAGAAGACTGCCAAAAAGTATATTGACGGGATTAATTTTTGAAGATATTAAAACGTTTTTGAAAATAAACTTATCATGAGCTATCTATGCAAACAAGAATAATTAAATATTTAACATGCCCTTCGTGTAAAGTTGGCGCTTTCAGTTTGTTTATTAATGAAGCTGGCGCTGACGGGAGAGTAAAGGAAGGCAGTTTAAAATGCAAATCTTGTAGTGAAATATTTATGATTTCTAACTTTATACCAATATTCATAAAAGAAATCATAAACAAAAAGACAGAAAAAACTGCGAAAAGCTTTGGTCATGAGTGGAACTATTATAGCGAGAAGCTCGGCCCGCTCAAAGATAAGTTTTTAATCGATATACCCCCTATTCAAGAGGATTTTTTTAAAGGAAAGGTGGTGTTGGATGTAGGTTGCGGTATGGGCCGTTTGACTAAACTTTCTGCGCAATATGGTGCTGCAGAGGTTTTTGCTTGCGATATTTCGGAGAGCGTTGAAGCGGCATATAGATATGTTGGGAATTTGCCCAATGTGCATGTTATCCGGGCAGACCTTAATAAACTTCCGTTTTCGGAGAATTTTGATTTTATTTATTCTTTAGGGGTGATCCACCATACCTCTGATCGGTTTCGTAGTTTTTCTTCAATAAGTTCTCATTTAAAGCCCGGAGGAACTATAGCTATTTGGGTCTATGCTAAAGAAGGCAATATGGTGCTTAGATATTTAATCGCTCCCATACAATTTATTACCCGAAAACTCAGTTTCCCTATAAAACATTCTTTAGCCGTTTTAGGAGAGTTAATATTAAGTTTATTTTATAAAGTAATTTATGTCCCTATAAATACTGTGCCTTGGTTTAGATTTCTTAAAAAATTTCTTTTCTATAACGATTACTTTTCTAAATATTTTTTTGGGCCTTACCATAGCGCTGAAGACAGGAGAAGCGTGCTTTTTGATTTTATGTCTACCGAGATCATTTATTATATTTCTGGTGATGAAATTAAACGCTGGTTTTCTGATAATGGTTTAAAGATTTCGCATTTAACATTCTTGAGAAATCAGAGTTGGGGAGCCGTTGGGGAGAGAAAATAATATGAATAGTAAATCTTTAAGATCAGGGAATCGTTTAATTCTGCTTTATTATCCCAAGCTGTATCCTTCAAAAGAAGGGGCTTGTTATTTCTTGCAATCGCTTTTATCTATTTCTGGACCGTTACTTAAAGAAGGCTATCGAGTCAAGATAGTAGATGGATTGTTTGACCCCGATCCTATAAAAACTCTTTCTGAGCAAATGGAAGAAGCACTTTGCTTGGGTATTTCTAGCAAAACCGGCTTCCAATTAAAAGATGCTATATCTACTGCAAGAATTTTAAAAGAAAAATTTCCAGATAAAATGATTGTTTTTGGAGGATATCATGGATCGATTATGCCTGAAACATTGTTTAAGGCTGAAGTTGCAGATGTTGTTGTTAGGGGGCAAGGACAACAAACATTTTTAGAGTTAGTTAATTGTTTGAATGCCAAAGACTCTTTTGAAAATTTAAAAGGGATTTCTTTCTTGAATCAAAGGGGAAAGATAGTCCATAATGAAGATAGGGGTTTTATTGACATTAATGAATTTCCTTCTTATCCTTTTGAGTTAGTGCCAAATATAGAAAATTATATCCTTCCTAGTATTAATATTAATGCAAAGCGATCTTTGGTGTATGTTTCTACTTTGGGATGCCCCCATAGATGCGCTTTTTGCAATGATCCTGCTGTATTCGGTAGAAATTGGAGTGGCTTTAGCTCTGAAAAAGTTTTGGCCGATTTGGAGAAATTAATTAAAACATACGATTTAGATGGAATAAATATGTTTGATGCTAATACTTTTGTAAGTAAGAAGAGGGTTGAAGATATATGTAAAGGAATATTAAGTAAAGGGCTCAAATTTAATTGGATGGCGGAAGTGAGGGCTCAATACATAAGAGGTTACGATGATAATTTTCTTGAGCTTCTTAGAGAAAGTGGTTGTAAACAACTTATGATTGGAGCTGAATCCGGGGTTCAAGAAGTTTTAGATTTCCTGGATAAGGATAGCAAGGTAGGGGATTTGCCTTTTGCAATAGAAAGGCTATCTAAGAATAATATTTCCGTTCTTTTGTCATTTATTACTAGCTTGCCTTTTATGAAGAAAGAATCATTCTTCGATACCGTAAGAATGGTGTTGGATTTAAACAAAAAATACCCTTCAGGCTTGTTTGTTAATTTCTTCCATTATTTACCTTTTCCTGGTACTGTGCTTTATAACCGGGCTAAGAAATTGAACTATATTTTTTCTGATAAATTGGAAGATTTGTTTTTTCATGATTTTAATGATTTTGAAATGTTTTTAAAATTCCCATGGGTAAATAAGAAAGATTTGGATATCACCAATGCTGTTATTGGTTTTTATCTGCCAATTTGCCTCGGCACAACAGGAATAGGTTATTATTTAACAATGAAAAGAAAAAACAAAGTTGTTAATTTTGTATTTGAATTAACATATAAGTTGCTTTTGCATCTGGCTAATTGGAGATTGCGGACTAACAACTTTAATTTCTTAATTGAATGGCGCATATTTAACTTTATATATAAATTGAGGCATAAACGCCGAATGTATTAGTTAGTATCTATTTTTATGGAATACGCTAAACTTTTTAAACAGATAGATTATCAGACAAATATGGCTTTGATTAAGGCTAAAGATTTGCAGCCTTTTGAAAACCATTATATTTGGCGTGCTGCGGAATTTAAGAATTTGCTTTATCAGGCCGGAGTAGATAAATGGGGGAATGTGTTAGAAGTAGGCTGCGGAAATGCTTTTAATTCTTCGCTCATAGCATCAATTTCTAATAAGGTTATTGCCACAGATTTGGGCTCTCCTGATAGATCAACCGAGTCTATGGGGATTGATAAGGCTTTGCAGTTAACAAGAAGAGTTGGTTTAAGAAATTGTACAGTGATTTCTTCGTCAGCAGAGTCGCTATCTTTTAAGGATGAAAGTTTTGATATTGTGTATTCGAGTTATACTCTGGAGCATATTGCGGGCAGAAGCCAGGCTATATCTGAAATGGCAAGGGTCCTTAAGAAAGGAGGGCTTCTTATAGCTACAGTGCCCAATTTTGTTGAGAGGCTCACGTATATTCCTGTTTATTACAATTATATTATGCGAAGAGCCTTATTCCATGGCTATAAAATGGCAAAAAGCATTTTTATCCGTTCTTCTATTGATAATCGCAATATTGAAAAAGATTCTATTAAAACCTATCAGTTGAAAACGCCCTGGAATAATAATCGCAATTTTCCTTTTCCTGATATCCATGGAGTTTATGCAACTTTTTCTAATGAGTTAATTTCTTCGTTATTTTATAAGTGGTCTAGGATTTTTACCCGGAAAGATTTAAAACAAGTGAAGTCTTTTACCACTATCATTATGCCTTGGCATTTGTTTTCTCTTATTAACACGAGTTTGCCGCTTTGGCTATATACTAAGTCTTCGTTTCTCCAAAGAAAGATTGGAAGTTTACCGCTTTTAAACATTATTGGGCATAATTTATGTTTTATTTATGAGAAAAGATGATTTTATGGTTATGCTTTCTAGAGGAATAGAATTATGAAGATCTTACTTTTAAACCCTCCGTATTGTTTGCCGGAGGATAACAGAAAAGTTATGTTGAAAGGAAAATTCTTTTTGCCGCCTTTAGGCATAGCTTCTATTTCTGCTTATCTTAAAAAGTATGGTTATGATATCCGGGCTAAAGATATGTTTGATTGGGACTGGCCAAAGATCGAAAACTTTATTGAATTGGATGATTCCGATATTGTAGGCATCACTTGCGTTACAAATCAGCATTTTAATTCTCGATTACTAGCAGGATTATTTAAGAAAAAGAAGAAAAAGCCAATCATTGTGTTTGGCGGTCCGCACGCTACTTGTTTGCATGAACAGATTATTTCTCATTTTCCGGTTGATTTTGTAGTAAGGGGGGAGGGAGAAAATACCTTTCTTGAGTTGGTTAAAGCAATTGAAACTAAGAAAGTCCCTTATACTGTAAAGGGATTAACTTTTAAATCGGATGGTAAGATAATCAAGACTGCTGATAGAGAGCTTATACCGGATTTGGATAGCTTGCCTTTTCCTACCTATGCCGATTACGACCTTGAGGCCTATATCCCTTATTTAGATTACGAACCATTTCTTGGTAAAGATAACAGAAAAAAGATTACTCTCCCGATTTTAACTGCACGGGGTTGTCCAAATAAATGTAATTTTTGTTCATGTCCGGTATTATGGAATAATAAAGTACGTTTAAGATCTCCGGGTAATGTTCTTAACGAAATTAAGCGATTGAAGGAACTTGGAGTTAAACACTTTATGTTTTCCGATGATACTTTTTTGCTTAATTTTGATAGAGTAAAGAAATTTTGTAACCTAATTATTGATAATGGGATTAATATAACCTGGTCTTCTGCCGGAAGAGTTGAACCTGTTTCTTGTGAAGTCTTAGAGTTGATGAAGAAAGCCGGTTGTTTTAGAATCTTTTTTGGAGTGGAGTCAGGTTCTCCTCGCATACTAAAAAATATTAATAAGAATATTACTCAGGATCAGATATGCAATGCATTTAACTTGAGCCGGAAAGCAAAGATGGATGCTTATGCTTTTATTATGGTCGGGAATCCTGGAGAAGATAATTCGACTATTGCCGAGACTATAAGTATTCTGAGAAAGTCTAAGCCTGATGGCATTGTCGCCGGGATAACGCAAGTTTTTCCGGGTACGGAACTCGAGGATTTAGCCAAAAGTGAAGGCTTTATAAATGAATCTTACTGGCTAAATAAGCGTTTTTCCCCTTTGTATACACACGAGCATGATGCTTTTTCCCTAACAATATTTTTTGATAAAATAATGATCTCTGAATTATTGCGTAAGAAAAAATTTGTTTTAGCAGTGAATAGCTTAACTTTCTTATGCCTTAAGGAATTCCTAAGATTTACCAAATTATATAAAATTATTTATTATCTAAAAGATAAACTCAAGAAGAAAGAATAAAATGAAGATATTATTTGTTGATCCTTTAGGCGATGAAGTTTCACCTGGTTTAAATATGGGGATAGCATATTTAACCGCGATTTTAAAAGAAGCCGGGCATTGTGTCTCAATTTTAGATCTTAATCTGCTTAGGGATTCTGTTGAGGAGAGGTTAAGGAAAGCAGTCCAGGCCATATCTCCTGATGTGGTGGGGTTTTCTGTTTTGAATCTCTCGTTGAAACAAACAATCCTGTTGGTTAATGATTTAAAAAAATATTATCGTGGATATATTATTGCAGGCGGGGCTGAGCCGTCCTTACAAAAAGAGAATTTTTTTAATTTTGTAGATTTAAATGCGATAGTTGTGGGAGAAGGAGAAGAAACGTTACCGGAGTTTTTAGATGTGCTCTCAAAAGGCGGAAATTTAGATACTGTCAGGGGTTTGATATGGAAAGACAAAAAAAACGGGAAAGTTAGAATTAATCCACATAGAGAGTTGATAAAGGATTTGGATTGCCTGCCAATGGCTAATTATGAAGCTTTTGGGGTTGAGTCAATGGATATATATCCTATAGTAACTAGTAGAGGTTGTCCGCATAATTGTTCATTTTGCAGTAAATATACCAGTCAGTCTTGGAGGCCTAGGGATTTGGGAAAGTGTTTAGATGAGCTTATCTATGCTAAGAATAGGTATGGTTTAAAGAGTTTTTTAGTCTGGGATTCATGTTTTAATGTTTATCCTAAGAGAATTGAGGAATTCTGCAATTTATTGGTTACAAATAAGATTGATCTGCCTTGGGTTGCAATGGGGGTTAGGGCTGACAAAATAACTGAAGGCATGGCCCGGGCTTTGAAAAAAGCTAACTGCAGGACTATTTGGGTAGGCATAGAAAGTTTTGATCAAGAAGTTTTAGAAGCTATTGGGAAAGGTGAAGATGTCGAGCAAATAGTAAAGGGGATAAAGATAGCCAAGAGATCAAAATTGGGTATTTACGGTTTTATGATTATGGGTTTGCCGAAAGATACTTTCAAAAAAACTATCAAATCTCTTAATGTCGCTTTAAGCTTAAATCTCGACAGGCTGTTTTATGCATCCGCCGTCCCGTTTACAGGTACAAGGCTTTATGAGTGGGTTAAGAATAATGGTACTTTTATTAATGATCCTTTTGCTACATCTCAGATACTTCATAAAAGTAAAGAATCGGTAGCTTTTGAGACAAAAGATTTTCCCAAAGAAGAAAGGCTTAAGGCAAAAAAGATAATTAATATTAAGACAGGTTTTTATGAAAATCCGGGTTTTCCAAATTGGTTTTTCTTTTTTGTAAAAGTATATTTAATTTTAAGGCATGATTTGAATAATTCAATTAGGAGGCTCGTGCGCTCATTTAAATACAGGGCTCGTAAGAAAACAGCTATCGAGACTATTATGGAAAAAAGAACCATTAAATTTAAGCATGTTCCTGATGGAACTTGGATTTTCCCAAGTCCTAAATTAGAAGAAAATGTTTCTAGCGTGGAAATTTATTATAGAGATTTAGCTAATGAAAAAATAAGGAAGCAGTAGGCGTGAATACGATAAAGTCTGATGTAAAATCGGTTCCGGCAGATTACAGTTTGCTAGTAGCAACTAATTTTTTAATTTGCTTATTTTCAATCGTTATCACTTCTATGCTTACCCGGATGATGGATGCCGCCAGTTACGGCGTTTATAGTGTTTTTATATTTGCAACTCAGACTTTACTGCTTTTTAGTTCAACATGGATTATAAGTTCAATTGTTAGATTTGGCAGGGAGGAGTTTGACAAGACTGCAAAGGTTTCAAGAATTTTTTGGGCTTATGCATTAGTTGTCTGCGTTATGTTTGGACTTAGCTCATTAGTTGTTGTTGCGTTAAGAGAGGGAGTGTCTAAGTATATCGGTATAACCAAACAAGAGATCTGGATTTTATTGACGTATGTTTTCTTGCTTTTAATAAGCACTTCACTTTTGAGTATATATCAAGCAACAAGAAAACTAAAAATCTACGGAATTCTCCAAGTACTTGAGAAGTTTGTGCTCTTGCTAATCTTAAGTTTTCTTTATGTCTATTATCATAGACTTTCTGTTCAGCTGCTTTTATATTCATTCTTAATTAGTTCAGGGATATTTGTTTCAATAAATATTATTATTACAAAAAAAGATATCTTAATCCCTGTTAAGTTTAGAAAAAACGACCTAAAGGAGCTTTTAATATTTTCTGGGCCATTATTTATTTCAGTAGGTACTGCTCATTTTGGGATGTGGATAAGCCCGATTCTAATCAATAATTTCTTGACTAAAGATCAGCTAGGTACTTATTATTTAGCTCATCAAATAAATTTTCTTGTTGGCTCAACTATTTTGCAGTTAAGTATTGCACTTACTCCTATATTAGTGCTTTTGTACTCAAGGAAAAAAATCGATTTAATTGATTTATACGTAAGGAAGTTAGTCCCTTTAGGTGTTTTTGTGTGGGCGATTATTGTTGCATTAACAATGGTTGTTTCTAAATTACTTTTTTTACATTTATTTGGCAAAAACTTTGTCTTTGCATTAAATCCTTTGCAAGTATTATTGTTAGGAACTGGTTTTGCCGGTATACATGTTTTGTTCGCGGGAGTGCTTACGGCCTATAAATTTACTTGGGCTTCAACAAAGGCATCTCTTATCTATATTTTCACTAATTTATTGGGGAATATTATTTTGATTAAGTTTTTTGGTATTCTTGGAGCGGCTATTGCTACATGCATTGCTTCGATTGCTTACAGTATTTCTATTATGCTAGAAACCCATAAAGTAACAAAGTTTAAATTTTCTTTAATAGTGTTTAATGTTATTCCTGTATTTTTTAGTTTTTTGATTGTTTTTTGCATCAAAGGCGTTATCGCTACCATCGTTATAAGTTTTATAATGTTTATTGGTTTAGTAATTGTTATTAAAAGATTCTTTTTGGATAAGGATTTAGTTACTGTTTTAAGCAAATTAGAGTTTCCTGGCTGGACAATTGATTTTATTAGAAGAAGGCTTGCTAATTGATAGAGTGTGTGTATGAGTCAGAAATATAAAATAATCCACCTTAAAAATGGGGCTTATGAAGCCTGTATAATTAAAAGAAACGCCTTGAATCGCGTACTTTCTATGCATTTGAACCATTTATTTGAGAAGGTATATATCGTTTTTTTTAAGGCGGATTCTAACAAATTAATCAATGTAGGCCCGGACTGTACTATCTTTGATATATCCGGTTTTGGGTCGTTATTTTCTAAACTTAAGCTGAAATTCTTGGATTCTTTCTTTTCAGAAATTAACTTATTAACTAGGGCCTTTAAAACTATTAAAGAAAATAATATTTCTGTTATAACCGCTGATGAGCCCTTCTTAACGGGTTTAAACGCAATTATCTTGTCTTTTCTTACAGGGAAACCAGCGGTAATTTATAATTTAGCAGACTTTGAGCTTTACTATAAAACTGGCGGGAGAAGAAATATGCCTTATTTGCCTAGGAAGGTAGAGCTTTGTATTGAAAGAATAGTTTTTAAAAAAGCCGCTATGGTGATTACAGATAGAAAGTTTTATAGGGATTATGTTATCCGCAGGGGAGCTCTCCCCCTAAAATGCAAAAGCATCAGGACTACCACCGATTCCTTTTATTTTACAGCTTCTCCGGATAAAGGATTTAAAAGAGAACAGTCCTGGGAGGGCAAGAAAATTTTATTTTATTTTGGAAGGCTGCATTTAGAGAAGAAAATCGATTGTTTGGTTAGGTGCCTTGCGCTTATTAAGCAGAAGCGTAGTGATGTAATAATGCTTTTAGCAGGGGAAGGGCCTCATAGATTGGAAGTTGAGGAATTATGCCAGAAGCTTAGAATAGAGCAAGATGTATATTTCTTGGGAAATAAGAGCTCTCAGGATCTCGTAAATATTATGTCGATTAGCGATATTCTTATTGCTTCTCACGCAGGGTATTCTTTATTAGAGATGGCGCTTTCTGGCAAGCCGATTATCGCTTTTGATTATGAATGGCATAGTGAATTTATCGAGAATAATGTTAATGGCATATTGGTTAAAGATGGTGATTATCAGTCTATGGCTGAGGAAGCTCTTAAAGTTCTCTTTAATGCTGATATCTACCTTCAAATGGGGCTGAAGGCTAAGGAAAAAGCATTAAGCTTTAATCATCCAGTTGATTCTTTGAATGACGAGAGGAAGTGTTACGAAATCCTGTTAGATAAACAAAAGGCGGTTGAATGAAACGAAGGCAGCAAATTAAATTTTTGAGGTTATTTTTAGAAACATATTGGAATGATCCCGGTTTAGCTTTCTGGCGAGCAAAAGAGGCTGCGCTTATAAGCCAGGCTTCCTTTTTGTTCCCTATGCTTGATTTAGGCTGTGCCGACGGTTTGTTTTTAAGTACACTTGCGCAAGGAAAAGCTATTAAGGATGGAGAAGTAGTAGGTATTGACTTACGCCAGGAAGTTTTAAAGGTTTCATCAAGAATCAAATTGTATAAAACTGTTATTTGCGGAGATATATCAAAGCTTCCATTTATGAATCGGTCATTTAATTCAGTTCTGTCAAATTGTGTTCTTGAGCATATCCAGCCACTTGAGCAAACTCTGTCAGAGTTATCTCGGGTCGCCTCAAAAGGATCCCAGTTAATTTTCACAGTTCCTGATAAGTTATTTGGGGAGAATCTTCTTCCTGTGCGCTTGGCAAGATTATTTGGATTTAAAAAACTTGCGCAAAAGCATAAGGATGCCGTGAACCGAGATTTGATGCATATTAATTGTTATGACAAAAATTGGTGGGAGGATAAATTATTTGCATCTGGATTTAGGATGAAGTATTGTGAACCTTATTTATCGAATTATGAACTATTGATTTGGTATTTATTTTTCTATGCTGCAAGGATTAAAATCAACCGGTTTAATCTGGCGGGTATATTAAATTATTCTGTTGGGCATAGCGGGAATTTGTTAGGAAGGTTATTGAAAGAGATGATTATATTTGTTTCATTTGTGATTTTTGCTCTTTCTTTAGGGGGGAGAAGAACTAAAGGCAATGCTTTATTTATTGTCGGGGAGAAGCTTTGATATGCAAAAAAAAGACATCCTTTGGGTTAATACAGTTTTCCCCGAGCCGCCAACTGACGGTAATAAGTTGCGGAATTATAATTTAATTGTTAATCTCTCAGAGTTTTATAACATTCATTTAGTTACTTATTCGGACAGGAAAGATCCAATTTATTTAGAGGGTTTACTGTCTAGGGTTTGTAAAACAATCAATACGGTGGAATTAAGCGAAGGGCCAGTAAGCCTTTATGAAAAGATAGCCAATAGATTGGGCACGTTTCTTGCTTTTGAGCCTAAATTTTGTAGGTTTTCAGAGGAAAAAAAGCTTAAAAATAAGATAGATTTTATTGTGGATAATCATCCTATTGTTTGTATTATTTGTGCTAGCCCTTGGGTGGCTCGTTTATGTTTGCCCAAAACAAAGATTCCGTTAATCTTAGATGAACAAAATGTCGAGTACATCCTTATGAAGAACTTATTTTCTATTGAAAAACCTGGATTGCGTAAGGTTTCACGATATTTTGATTTTCTTGCGACGCGAATTTTTGAGGAGAAATTGTTAAATAAATTTGAAGCGGTTACAGTCGCTTCTGAGAATGACGCATTTATTTTAAATAGATTATCAAAAAGAGAATATAGCTTAGTTCCTAATGGCGTTGATCTCGAGTATTGGAAATATGGCTATAAGCGGAATAATTCAAAAAAACTTGTTTTTTCGGGTGGGATGTCGTATTTTCCGAATGTTGAGGCTATGAGCTATTTCTTGGAAGATATTTTCCCTAAGATTCTAGAAAAAGATCCTTCTGTCAGGTTGGTAATTGCAGGCAAGAATCCGTCTTTGGAGTTAAAAAAACAAGTGAAAATCTTTGGTGACACGGTTTGTCTAACCGGTTTCCTTGAAGATATGCGTCCGATTATGTATGAAGCTTCGGTTTTTGTCGTTCCAATCAGAGCTGGTAGCGGGACGCGCCTCAAAATACTTGAAGCTATGGCTGCGGGCATACCGGTCATCTCTACCTCTAAAGGTGCCGAAGGGCTACGCGTAACAAATGGAGAAAACATAATTATTGCTGATACTGCACATGAATTTGTGAAATATGTGCTTGAGCTTGTTAATAATGATGAATTAAGATGTCTATTGGCTAAAAATGCAAGAAAACTTGTTGAGGAATTGTATGGGTGGAGTTCGGTAACAAATAATATGCAAAAAGTTATTAATAATTGTATTGATAGAAATTATACTGGGAGATCGGATGAATATAATTAAGGACCTTAATTCTTTTAAACAAAGAGCTTATCTTTTTGTCCAATGGTTTTTTAAAAGCAGATACTTTAAAGGAAAATCTAAGATTGAAAAATTACTTATTGGTATTATTAACAGTTGTTTTCCATTTCCTAATTGCCACGTTACTGTAGATTTTAATAAAGGTTTTAAAATGAATTTGAACCTTAAGGATGACCTTGAGAGGAATATTTATTTAAACAACAATGAGAGGGGTACATATTTATTCTTAAGTAATAATTTGAAGTCTGGTATGAGTTTTGTTGATGTCGGGGCACATGTTGGATTCTATACTCTTTTAGCCGCAGGGATTGTTGGGGAAAAAGGCAATGTTTATTCATTTGAACCTTCTTTTGCTACATTCAGTCGTCTTAATGATCACATTGTTTTGAACGGCTATAAAAACGTGACCTATTTTAATGCGGCGGTTGGAGAAAATAACTTGCAGAAAAATGTTTATAGTATTGTTAATGGTAATTCCGGAATGGATACATTGAGTCCTAATAGAAGCTCAGGCGTGAAGCTTGAAAATACTTGTAAGGTTGTTTCTCTTGATGGTATGATTTTTGGGAAAAAAATAAACATGCCTAATTTTGTCAAAGTTGATGCCGAAGGATCAGAGTTAGAGATTATAAAAGGGGCAAAGAAGGTGATCCTTGCTGATAATCCTCCCCAGTTTATTATAGAGTTGTCGAGAACAACCATGGAGCCTTTTGGTTACACGCCAGAGGAATTCTTAGAGTATTTGAAAGGAATCAGGAAATATGAAATGAGTTGGTTTAATCTAAAAAAAGACTGTTTCCAGAGGGTTGATTTAGCTTTGCCCTTGCCTCATTACAGGTATTCAGGTGGATATTTCGGAGACAACTATTTCTTTAAGTTTATTTAAATAATTGTTTAATAAAAGAAAATGCCTATTTTTTCAGTTATAATTCCGGTTTTTAACAATGCTAAATATGTTTCAAAAGCAATTGAGAGCGTGCTTTGCCAAACTTTGCATGATTTTGAGATTTTGGTTATAGATGATGGGTCTACCGATAATAGCTTTGAAATTATTTCCCAAATCGCTTTTAAATCAAAAGAAGTAAAACTTTTTAAGCAAAATCATAAAGAGAGGGCTGCAGCTAGGAACTTGGGAATCAGTAATTCATCCGGTGAATATATAGCTTTTTTAGATTCAGATGATAGTTGGTTTCCTCAAAAACTTGAATACGATTTAGATGTTTTTAAAAAGTGTCCTGAGGCTTCTGTCGTGTATTCTGATGCCCAAGTTGTTACTGAAGTGGGCAGGAATGCAGGAATTAGGCATTCAGGTTGTTATAAAAGGCTAAAAGATAAAATCCTGTGCAATAATTTTTTAATTACCTCGAGCGTTTCAATTAAAAAAAGTTGTTTTAATGAAGTCGGTTTTTTTAATGAGGATGTAAATCTTTCCGGTTCTGAAGATTGGGAAATGTGGGTAAGGCTTTCTCAAAGATTTAATTTTGTGCATAACAATAAAGTGCTCGTAAAATACAGGCAGCATGAATCTACAAGCATTATTGCGGATTCAATTGAGCGCTCCATGCTAACTGCGGCAAAGCTCATGTTCTCTGAATTTAATGAAAAGGCTTCGGAACGAATAATTAAGGCTTCGTATGCGAATACGTATTGTACCATTGCTTTGAATTATTCAATTGCAGGTAACCGAACTAAGGCGTTGGATTATTTAAAAAAGTCTTTTATCTTTGCAAAGGGAAGTATTTTTGATTATAAATTTATTTATTCATTGGCTAATTTATTAATGCGCAAAAGATCTTTGTTATTGTCTCCGGGTGACGGGATTGTAATGCCTATCCCAAATTTTGATGGTTCTGGAGGTTTACAAAATCAAGCAAAATTATTAATTCAAGAATTAGAAAGGAATGGTTTGCGGGTATTTGTTCTCACTAGGAACTATTTTAATTTGTCGAGCCAAGAGAAAAAAAATAATCTATTTATACGCCGGTACAGTTATTTAAAGAGCCATAAAATCTTAAGTTCTCTTTATTACCTTGTTGCAAGTCTTTTTTGGCTTATCTTTAACAATGATAAGTATAAGATCGTTCAATGTTTCCAATTGACATCTTCATTGAATATAGGCGTTCTTAATAAGTTATTTACGGGTAAGCCAGTAGTAGCCAGATTGTCATCGACAGGGGAGAAAGGCGATGTTTGTGAGATGGCAAATCTTACTTTAGGCAATATAAGGAAACATTTACTAAAGCATGTGGATAGATTTGTTGTACTTAACGATGAGATGAAAAATGATTTATCTAGTGTTTCAGTATTAAGTGCTAAGAAGACTAATTTTATCCCCAACGGAGTTTTTTTGCAGGAGCGTAGCGCATTTGATAATGAAACAAGGGAATATTATAAGAAAAGTTTAGGTTTGCCGTATAGATACATAGTTACTTATGTCGGGCGCCTTACAAAAGGAAAGGGCCTAATGGATCTTATTTTGAGCTGGGAAAAAATAATCTCCATCCATCCTGGAGCACATCTGATTTTATTAGGAAATGGCGGGCTGTATAATAATATAGAAAATGAATTAAAAGATTTAACCAAAAGCCTTGGATTAGAAGACTCCGTATATTTTTATGGAGAAGTTTCCAATGTTTCAGATTATCTTTTAGCTTCTGATGTTTTTGTTTTGCCTTCACTTTCAGAAGGCATGTCAAATGCGTTGCTTGAGGCAATGAGTTGTGGGAATATTATCGTTTCAACAAAGATACCAGCACATGATAGCCTTTTAAACCCGAACAACAGTTTGCTTATCCCTCCGGGAGATAAAGAAGAGCTTTTTAATTCTTTGAATCGCGTTCTTAATAATCCTAGTGAATATTATGGTTTAGGAAAAGAGGCGAAGAAGAAAGTTGGTTTCTATTCTATGAAGCATATTGCCGATAGGTATATTAAAATGTATCAGGAGTTAGCTTGAAAGCAAATAGTCGAAAAATTAAACTGCTTCATGTTACTAGCACTCCCAGTGGAATCGGGGGTATAGAAAAACTACTTTTGTTGATTTCGGAAAAATACGATAAAGCAAGTTTTGAATTATATTTCTGTAATCTCTTTAGTAAAAGCGATGATGAGATTTATTTGTCTGGTTTAAAGCAAAGAGGATTTAAGCCGTTTTCCCTAAAGGGGAATTCTTCCCGAAAGGCGTTATTATTTATCCCGGCTCTTTCCGCTTATATTAAGAATAATAAAATTGATATTGTTCATACTTGGCTTTTTCATTCAAATTTAATCGGACAAATTGCAGCATTGCCTAATCCTTGCATAAGAGTTTTGTCAAGGCAGTATAAAGATTATTTCTTTATTTATAAGAATATACTTAAGCAAAAGATTGATATGGTTTCACATAGAATTGCGCACAAGATTGTCGCTTGTTCTGAAGAGATTAAAAGGCACCTTGTCGAAGTAGAAAAAATTCCAAAGGAAAAAATTGAGGTTATCTACAATTCGGTAGATTTAAATAGAATGTGTTCGTGCGCTGAAAATAAGAAGAAGATTATACACGAATTTGGCCTTGAGGGGAAAAAATGTATTGGAGTTGTAGCAAATCTGCACCCCCGAAAAGGGCATGAATACCTTTTTGTTGCAGTAAGCTTGCTTAAATTAAGAATTCCTAATATCAAAGTTTTGTGTATTGGGGAAGGGCCATATAGGAAACATCTACAGGAAGAGGCAGATAGGTTGAATATTCTTGGTAATGTTATATTTACAGGTTATCGAGAAGATATCCCTGATTTAATTTCTGCAATGGATATTGTAGTTCAGCCTTCTATTGAAGAAGGATTTGGAATATCTCTTATTGAGGCCATGTCAATGAATAAACCTATCGTTGCGTCTCTAGTAGGAGGCATTCCAGAGGTTATTGGAAATTATGTGGGTGGTGTATTAGTAAAACCTAAAGATGCCGATGCTTTGTATCAAGAAATTTATGGTATTTTGAGCAATCAGAATTTCAGTCTTAATATCGCAAACAAAGGGCGCGAAGTTGTTGAAGCAAGGTTTGGAGCAGAGCAGATGATCAGAAGCTATGAAGCGCTTTACTTGGATTTAATAAAAAACAAATGAATAAAATTATCAGGTATTTAAAGCTGGCTTTGGGGATTTATTTAAACAAACCATTTATAGGCCCTTACAGCGTTCAACTAGGCTTAAGCGATGTATGCAATTATCAGTGTGTTATGTGTAATGTTTTTGCAAGGAAATCTACCGGTAGCTATCAAGGCGGGAACCGCTCATTAATGGAATTTAATACAGCAAAAGAAGTCTTATATTCTTTGGCGGAGATGGGAACCAAGAATATTAATTTGTGTGGATATGGTGAAACATTGATTTATCCGAGGATTAAAGAAATTGTAGCGATTGCAAAAGAATTAAAAATGAAAGTTGACATCACTACTAATGGATATTTCCTTTCAAAAGAGCTTATTGATGATTTCAGTGATTCAAAATTAGACGGATTTTATATTAGCCTTAATTCATCTTCAAAGCAAACTTATGCTTTAATCCATGAAGGAAGCAAGCAGGAGGATTTCTCGAGAATCCTTGAAGCCATTAATTATGCAAAGTCTAAGGGTATAACCGTTGTTTTGTCTTTTGTGGTTATGAGCATTAATTACCGAGAAATAATCGGTTTTATCGATTTAGCTGAGAAACTTAAAGTTGATGAAATAATATTCAGGGAGCTGGGAATTGGATATTTGACTGACAAGTCGCTTATCCTGAATAAAGAGGCGATTGATGAGTTAAGAAAACTTAATAGGAATAAATTATCTTCAGTAGCTAATAATTTTCGTTCCTTTCTTGATGTTTTGGGCTATCAAAAGAAGAAGGCAGTTGATTGTTTTGCGGGATTTATTGGTGGATCTATTATTACAGCGCAGGGATCGGTATTCCCTTGTTGCAATTGTAGCGACTCAATTGGTAATATTTACGAGAATAATATTAAGTCTATTTGGTATTCATTTAAGTATCAAAGTTTCCGCAGGCTAGGTAAGAATATGCATAAGGATGATAAATATCCTACAGGATGTTTATGTAAAACATGTCCTACGTACACTATAAATTCTCGTGTTCAGCATATTCTTTTTCCTTGGAGAAAATTATTTTGAAATATATTATTTTATCAAGTTTATTCTTATTGGGGTTATTTATTTCTCCGGCTTGGGCATTGCTTATTCTGATTACATTTTTGGTTTTAATTCTTCTCGCAAGAGATCAAGATCCCACAGATAAAAATTTTCTAATGAGCCTGTTCTTGATTGGATTATCCCTTAGGCTGATTTTTGTATTCATAGTCCAATTTTATCTTGTAAACAAAGGATTTTGTCCTGGAGCAATAGATTCTTTTGCTGATGCTTTTGAAGGGTCTATTTTTTTCGATGAGCATAATTTTATAAAAGCTTCAAGAGAGATATCTTTTGGATTAAGTAACTACGGAGATTATTATTTTAGAAATGCTCATTTAGTGATAATTTCTTGGTTTTTCTCTAATTTTGGTTACGATCCCCTTTTTGGTAAGCTGTTAAATTGTCTTTGGGGAGTTTTTTCTGCTCTGCTTGTTTACCGGTGCACTCGGATTATTTTTGTTGATTACGCCATTGCAAAGTTCGCTGCGATTTTTACCATGTTTTATCCTTCTCTTTTATTCTGGTCAGTAACAAATTTAAGGGATCAGGTTATTATCTTCTTGGTGGTATTGTTTTTTTATGTTTTGTTGAAGTTTTATAATAGGAATTTCTTTTATGGTTTTTCCTTAGCGTTGATTGTTGCGTTTATAATTAATATCTTCCGCAGCGGTTATTTTTTTATTTTTGCAATTTTTCTAGTTGGTGTTTCCTTGGTTAGGTTTATAAAAAAAAGGAGAATAATTCTTAGAAGCCTGCTTGTAGGAGTGATTTTTATTTTATTCTTCACTTTATCTTCTAAGAATGTTATTTCGTTTGGTAATAGATTCTTATTAAGGGCGGCAGACAAACAAATCAGCAATGCCACTGCTACTGAATCAGAGGGAAACTTTCTTCTTTTCCCTTTAGAATTTCAGCATCCTTCAAAGCATAAATTTGTTCCATTGCGGATTGTAAAAAATGCTTATCTGAATGGATTGTTCTATGCTGTTTTTGCTCCTTTTCCATGGGGATCCGATATAAAGACCTTTATGGGCAGTATGATTATTGTAGAAGCATTAATTTGGTATTTTTGTTTAGTATTTATTATTATCGGAATCATAATAGGGATTTATAAAAATAAATTATGTTTGCTAGCGTTTAGTTTTTTGTTTATTAATGTTTCATTCCTTGCTTTATTTGAAGGTAATGTTGGTACATTGTTTAGGCACAGGGCTGTAATTATGCCTATTTACTTTATTTTCTTAGGAAATGGGTTTGTTTTTGTGTTCAGGAGGTTCTTGCATGTGTGGAATTTGCGGAATAATTGATTTAAGCAGCGGGAAAGACCTAAACAGCTATATAAAATCTATGATGGATAAAATGGCTCATCGAGGGCCAGATGACAGCGGGACTTTTTTTGATTATAAAAAGAATAGTGGTAGTTCCGGTATAATTTCAATTGGACTGGGGCATAGGAGGCTTTCAATCATTGATTTAAATTCTGGACACCAACCGATCCATAACGAAGATAAAAGCATTTGGATAGTATTGAATGGAGAAATCTATAATTATCTTGAATTGCGTTTTGATTTGGAAAAGCAAGGACACATTTTTGCAACCTTAAGCGATACAGAAGTAGTGGTGCATCTTTATGAGCAATACGGGCAAGATTGCGTAAAACATCTCCGTGGTATGTTTGCTTTTGCAATTTGGGATGTAAAAAATAGCATTTTGTTCATTGCTCGGGATCGCGCAGGGAAGAAGCCACTTGTGTATTATTACAAAAATGGTTTATTTATTTTTTCTTCTGAACTTTCTTCGCTTTTAGGAAGCGGCTTAATTGAAAGAGAGCTTGATCCTATAGCGTTAGACTATTATTTGACCTTAGGGTATATACCTGCACCGTTAACCATATTTAAGAATGTTTTTAAGCTTCCTCATGCACATTCAATTGTTCTTAAGAATAAAGAGCTAAAAGTAAGTAAATATTGGGAACTGGAGTATTATCCGAAGCTGGTTATGTCAGAACAGGATGTTGAATCTGAGCTTGAGAGGATATTTGAAGAGTCGGTGAAGATTCGTTTACGAAGCGATGTCCCTTTAGGGAGTTTTTTAAGCGGAGGAGTCGACTCAAGCGCAGTTGTTTCTATGATGAGCAGGTTAAGCAATCAAAAAATAAAAACTTTTTCCATAGGCTTTGAAGAAAAAGACTATTCTGAGTTAAAATACGCAAAAAATATTGCGCGGATATTCAATACTGATCATCATGAATTTGTAGTAAAGCCAGATGCTTTGCAGATACTTCCTCTATTAGTAGAGAGATATGGAGAACCATATGCTGATTCGTCATGTATACCGACGTATTATGTCTCTCGTGAGACAAAGAAATTCGTTACGGTTGCACTCAGCGGCGATGGGGGAGACGAATCATTTGCCGGTTATGATCGTTATTACGCTATGCTGGTTGCGGAAGATTATTCAAAATGGAATCCTTTTGTCCGTTGTTTAGTTGGAAAGATTTCAAATCTTTTCCCAGATTCCGCAAATTCAAAGAATACATTTCGTAGAATAAAGCGTTTTTTGGCAGCTGCAGCACTTCCGGCAGACGAAAGATATTTACGATGGACAGGGATATGGAATTCAGGTTTAAAAGAGATTTTGTATACTAATGGCTTTAAGGGAATGATTGATCCTCAAGGGCTTGAATCAAATATGGCGCGTTTCATTAATACTAATATAAATTGGCACCTTGTTGATCGGCTCCTTAAGACAGATGTCTCGAATTATCTTCCTTATGATTTATTAACTAAGGTTGATATTGCAAGTATGGCTAACTCACTAGAGGTGCGTTCTCCGTTATTAGATCATAAATTTATGGAATTTGCTGCATGTCTTCCGGTTAGTTATAAACTGAAAGGAAATATCAAAAAGTATATTTTTAAGAAATATCTGGAGAAGTTTGTTCCCAAGAATAATCTATATAGAACCAAAATGGGTTTTGCTATGCCGATTGGGAAGTGGCTGCGGACTGATTTAAGAGGTTTTTTAAAGGAAACCCTCTTGGCTTCAAAAGCCTTAAAAAGAGGTTATTTTAATTCGGAAATTGTTATTGGAATGGTAAAACAGCATATTTCTGGCAAATGCGATCATTCTTATCAGTTGTGGTCACTTTTGATGCTTGAGCTTTGGCATCAAAAGTTTTTTGATGAAGGCAAGATAGCATGATAAAAAAGATTATTATTGTAATTTTAGTTTTTGGATTAATATATGCTCTATTCAATACCAGATTAACTACTCGTCAAGGAGTAAATTTTGTAGTTGTTACCAAAGAAATTCCTTTGTACCTTAAGGCATTGGATTTTTTTGATAGACATTATAATTATCAGGAACTAGTAAAGGAAATAATTTCTGGTTCTTGTGGTGAAAATGAACGTTTGCTTCGGATCTTTGAATGGACGCATAAAACAATTAAAATGCAGCCGCATGAACTTCCAATTATTGATGATCATGTTTGGAATATAATTGTCCGGGGTTACGGGACAAAGGATCAGATTTGCGACGTTTTTGCTACGCTTTGTACTTATGTGGGGTTAAAATCTTTTTTCAGTGAGTTTAAAAATGATAATAGCGAGCTTTTTGTTCTCGCTTTTGTAAAGATTAGAGGCCAATATCGGGTTTTTGATCCTGTTAATGGTATATATTTAAGAAATAAAATCGGAGAATTTGCTACCATTGAAAATATATTGAATGGTGATTTTGTTATAAACGCAATAGATAAAAAAATACCTGAAAACTACAATGATATGATTAAAAAGTTTTTAAAATCGGATAAGGTTGATTATAAAAGGTCTTTTATACAGTCGCCTTTAAACAGATTTATCTATGAGGTGAAAAAATGGACAAATCAGAAATAAAAGTAGGAATAGTAGGAGTTGGGTATTGGGGTAGTAACCTTGTTCGAGTTTTCTCGAAATTAGGTGTACTTAGTGCAATTTGTGATGAGGATATTAAAAAACTAAAATCGATAGCTCATGATTATCCGGGGATT
This sequence comes from Candidatus Omnitrophota bacterium, assembly GCA_028715415.1. NCBI lineage: Bacteria > Pseudomonadati > Candidatus Omnitrophota > Candidatus Omnitrophota bacterium. Next base: position 99,629 of record JAQURX010000001.1, read on the forward strand.
AGAACTTATACATCTTACCATGATTTAATTGCTGATCCGGGAATAAATGCGGTTGTAATTGCAACTCCTGCAAAGACTCATTTTGAAATTGCTAAGTGTGTTTTAATTTCCTGTAAAGATGTTTTTGTTGAAAAACCACTTTCTTTGACTCCTGAAGAAGGATCTGAGCTTATTGCCTTAGCGCATAAGACAAAGAGAGTCCTTATGGTTGGGCATATACTTGAATATCATCCTGCGATTTGTAAACTAAAAGAAATGATGGATAATGGAGACCTCGGGAAAATTCAATATATATATTCAAACCGCTTGAACTTGGGTAAAATCCGTAAAGAAGAGAATATTCTCTGGAGCTTCGCGCCTCACGATATATCAATTATTTTATTACTTTTGAATGAATTGCCAGAATCCGTTTCTTCATCGGGAGGGAGTTATTTAAATCATGAAGTCGCGGATGTAACCATAAGTTTACTTAATTTTTCAAATGGTGTAAAGGGGCATATTTTTGTTAGTTGGCTTCATCCTTATAAGGAGCAGAAGCTTATTGTAGTTGGCGATAAAAAGATGGCTGTCTTCGATGATGTTGCCCAAGAGGACAAGTTAATTGTTTATAACCATACAATTAATTGGATCGGCCGACTTCCTATTCCTAAAAAAGAATCTGCGCAGCGTATTAAAGTTGAACCGGGGGAACCTCTATTTCTCGAGTGTTCTCATTTTTTAGATTGTATTCGTACGAGAAAGTGCCCAAAAACAGATGGTAAGAGTGCTTTGCGTGTCCTTAAAGTATTAGATGCTTGTCAAGAGTCGCTTGAACATAAGGGTTCGCTTTGTGCTATTAAACCAGCCATTGAGGAGGTTCCTTATTATTTTCATCCTAGCGCTGATGTTGAGCTGGGATGCCATATTGGCGAAGGAACGCGGATTTGGCATTATTCTCATATAATGAAGAATGCTAAAATTGGAAAGAATTGTAGGATAGGGCAAAATGTTTTTATTGGCTCCAATGTATCTATCGGCAATAGTGTAAAGATTCAAAATAATGTTTCGGTTTACGATTGCATTACTTTTGAAGATGGTGTTTTTTGTGGGCCTTCTGTAGTTTTTACTAATGTAATTAATCCGCGTAGTTTTATTGAACGTAAGAATGAATACCTTAGGACCCTTGTGAAGAGAGGAGCTACTATAGGAGCAAATTCTACAATTATTTGTGGGAATACAATCGGTGAATATGCATTTATAGGAGCAGGGGCGGTTGTAACAAAAGATGTTTTACCTTATAGCCTTGTGTATGGAAATCCTGCTATTCAGAAAGGATGGGTGTGTTCGTGTGGGGTGAAACTTGGCCTTAAAAGTAAAAAGGCAGTTTGCAGGTCATGCAATAAGAAATACCGTATAGCAAAAGGTGTATTAGTAGACTGTAGTTGACTATGAAAAAGAAAAAGATAGTACATATTGTTGGGGCTCGGCCTCAGTTTATTAAGTGCGCAGCAGTTTATCGTGCGATGAAAGATATGCCAAACGCTCTTTCTGTTATTATTCATACCGGACAGCATTTTGATGCTAATATGAGCGAAGTATTTATTAATGCATTATCTTTGCCAAAGCCTGATTATTTCTTGAATATTAATTCTTTGTCCCATGGGGCAATGATAGCAGCAATGCTGGAAAGAATTGAAAAAGCCTTGATTAGGATAAAGCCATATACAGTAGTTGTGTATGGTGATACTAATTCTACTTTAGCAGGTGCCCTTGCGGCCAAGAAGCTCGGGATTCGACTTGCCCATGTTGAAGCCGGATTACGCAGCTATAATATGAATATGCCTGAAGAAGTCAATCGCGTCTTAACCGACCGTATAAGTGATATACTTTTTTGTCCGACGAAAAAAGCAGTTGTTAATCTAAACAATGAAGGTTACCGTAGAAGAGATTGTTCAATAATTCTTTCAGGGGATGTTATGTATGATATCTGTAGGTATTATTCTGTTTTTCAAAAGGAGCCTTCCTTTAAGGTTCCGGATAAATATGCCTTAGTTACAATCCATAGAGCTGAAAATACTGATTCGTTAGCCAGATTAAAATCCATTTGGATTGCATTGAATAAAATTGCTAAGGAAATTAATTTGATTCTTCCTGTTCATCCGAGAACAAGAAAGGTATTATATGAGTATAAAATTAGAAGTAATTTTCAGGTAGTTGACCCAGTAGGTTATCTTGAGAGTATTTTCTTAATTTCTCACAGCAAAATTATTTTAACGGATAGCGGTGGCCTTCAGAAAGAGGCCTTTTTCTTCAAGAAGCCATGTGTTATTCTTAGAGAGGAAACGGAATGGACAGAGCTTATAAATTCGGGAGTTGCTGAGCTTTCTGGGGTTGATTCGGAAAGAATTTATTATTTTTATGCAAAAATGTCCAAGAAAAAAATTAGATTTAACCATTCTTTTTATGGTGATGGATATGCGAGCCAGAAAATTGCAAAAGTTCTAATCCAATAGGAATCTCCATGAATTATTCTTTGTTGACAGTCCAATTTCAATAGGGTAATATAATACATTAACTTTTAAATCGTTTTAAACGAATTGCGAGTAAACTTTAATGAACGAAAATCTTGAGAAAGTCCAGAATAAGTTTCTTGAAACTTTAGGTATTATGAGTAGTTCTTTTGGGTTAAATGCTTTTGTTATAAAGCTTTACGGAATTCTATATTTGAACGCAAAACCGTTGTCTTTAGATGAAATGGCGCAGGCTCTAGGGGCTAGTAAGGGGAATGTGAGTCTTAATATTCGCGAATTGGAAAAGTGGGGGGCAGTAAGGAGAGTTTGGGTTAAGGGATCAAGAAAGGATTTTTATGAAGCCGAAGCAAATATAAAAAAGATTTTTTTGTCAAAATTAAAAACCTCTATTGAGAAGAAAATATTTGAGATTTCTAATACGTTGGAAGATATTAATAAAGTATTTCTGTCTGATTTTGTGAATTTAAACAAGGAAGAAAAGATTGTTGCAGAAGTATACAGAGAGCGTTTAAAAAATGTAGAAGAACTAAAAGAATTTGTTGCGAATGCTCTAATTATGGCAGAGAAGATCAGTTAGGTTTTGTATTATCCTGGGGCTAGATTAGTTATATGGTTGCGATAATTGATTACGGTGTCGGAAACTTAGGCTCAATAGTAAATATACTTAAAAAGATTGGAGCTCAGGCCTGTATTGCTCGTGATGAAGATTCACTTGCTAATGCAGAAAAGTTTATTTTACCGGGTGTTGGTTCTTTTGACTACGGAATGGAAAAACTGCAAAGCTCCGGGGTAATTAAACTTCTATCTAAACGAGTACTTGAAGATAAGGTTCCTATTCTAGGTATTTGTTTGGGTATGCAACTTTTTACCAAGATGAGTGAGGAAGGTACAGTTAAAGGGTTGGGATGGATAGATGCTTGTACTGTAAGATTCAGATTTAGTTTGGAGAATCAAAACCTAAAAATTCCTCATATGGGATGGAATCAGGTTTGCCCTAATATAAACAATGGTTTGTTCAATGAAATGCATAAAGAGCCCCGATTTTATTTTGTACATTCCTATCATGTATTATGCAATAGGCGGGAAGATGTAGTTGCTAAAACTACTTATGGGTATGATTTTCCTTCAGTAATAATGCATAACAATATTATGGGTGTGCAGTTTCATCCTGAAAAGAGTCATAAGTTTGGTATGAAGTTATTAAAAAATTTTGTTGAACTGTAATCATAAAAACAAGGAGTCAATATGATTAATGATAAGTCGATTCTTATTACCGGTGGTACGGGGTCTTTTGGCAATAAGTTTATTGAGATGATATTAAAGAGTTATAAACCCAAGAAATTGATAGTTTTTAGCAGAGATGAGTTTAAGCAGCAGCAAATGGCAAAGATTTTTCCAGAAGATAAGTATCCTATTCGCTATTTTTTAGGAGATGTAAGGGATAAGGAACGTCTTGTCCGTGCTTTCGAGGGTGTTGATTATGTTATACACGCGGCTGCCCTAAAACAGGTACCGGCATTAGAATATAACCCTACCGAGGCTGTTAAGACCAATGTTTATGGTGCTGAAAATATAGTTTCAGCAGCAATTCAAACTGGTGTGAAAAAAGTTATAGCTCTCTCTACGGATAAAGCAGTAAGCCCAATTAATCTATATGGAGCCACAAAATTAGTTGCTGAAAAGATTTTTCTTGCAGCGAATGCTTATACAGGGCTAAAGGTAAAATTTTCAATTGTCAGATATGGTAATGTTGCAGGATCAAGGGGTAGTGTTGTGCCGTTTTTTATTGATTTGAAAAGAAATGGCAAAAAAGAATTCCCGATTACAGATGATAGAATGACTAGGTTCTGGATAACTTTGGAAGAGGGAGTTGGTCTAGTAATGAAAGCCCTGCAAGAATGTGAAGGTGGAGAGGTGCTTATACCTATGGCCCCATCTATGAAAGTAACTGATTTAGCAAAAGCTATAGAACCAGAATGTAGATTTAAGATAATTGGTATAAGGCCAGGCGAGAAGATTCATGAAACTCTGATTTCACAAGATGAGGCTAGACAGGTAAAGATTTTTGATGATTGTTATGTTATGCTGCCCCAGTTTTACGAAAGAGAGGAAGTGCGAAATAAATATAAGGATTTTCCAGACGTTGCGGAAGGCTTCGTTTATAGAAGCGATAATAATAAAAACTGGCTAAATAGGGAAGAGATTACAAAAATCTTAAACAGCTTACAGTTATTAAAAGAATAAGAAAATGATGAAAATACCATATGCCCGTCATGTTATAGATAGAGCTGATATTGCCAATGTGGTTAAAGTTTTAAAGTCTGACTTTATAACGCAAGGACCAGTAGTAGAGAGATTTGAGAAAAGGTTACTGTCGTATTGTGGAGCAAAATATGCTGTGGTATTTAGTTCTGGAACAGCAGCATTGCATGCAGCATATTCGGCAGCAGGGCTTTCTTGGGGAGATAATTTTATTACGACTCCAAATACTTTCGCGGCCACAGCAAATGCCGGGCTCTTGTTGGGGGCTAAACCGGTATTTGTTGATATTGAATCTAATACTGGCAATATAGATGTGTCTAAGGTTGGGGCAAAGATAAATAAAAAGACCAAATTGGTGGTTCCTGTCCATTATGCTGGTAATGTGGTTGATTTAAAAGACCTTCAAGAATTAGCTATTAAACATAATTTCATGGTTATTGAAGATGCCTGTCATGCCCTTGGTTCGAAATACGAGAAAAGCATGATTGGAAATTGTAGGTATTCTGATATGGCAGTATTTAGTTTCCATCCCGCAAAAACAATAACCACAGGAGAGGGTGGAGCAGTTTTGACAAATAATCCGTTATTCTATAGAAAACTATTTTTATTCCGTAATCACGGTATTAATAAGAGTAGTTTTATGGGGAATCCCCATGGTGACTGGTACTATGAAATGCAATCACTAGGCTGCAACTATCGGCTTACCGATATGCAATCAGCACTCGGTTTTTCTCAATTAAGAAAATTAAATAAGTTTATTTCTTATCGTAGAAAGATAGCCCAGATATACAACCGAGCTTTCTTCAATAATCCCTTTTTCGACGTTCCTACTCAAGTAAATCAATCTTCCTGCCATTTATATGTAATAAGACTTAAGAATCCTTATGTAGATAAAAAGAAAGAAATCTTTGCTACTTTGAGAAAGAATGGTTTAGGAGTACAGGTCCATTATATACCGGTATATATGCATCCTTACTATAGGAGCTTAGGCTATAAAGAAGGCCTATGCCCTGTTGCGGAAGATTTTTACCGAAGAGCAATTACTATACCGTTGAGTGCATCTTTAAAAAACAAAGAAATAAAATACATTATTGAAACGGTAAAGTTGACGGTGCAAAAGTGCTGCAAATAGAAAAGATAGCGTTAGGTACAGCTCAATTCGGGCTCGATTACGGTATTGCGAATAAGAATGGTAAGGTATCAAAAGAAGAAGTTTTTTCTATATTGAATTCTGCTGTTGCGAATAATGTAGATACATTGGATACTGCCTATTCATATGGCGATAGCGAGAGCATTATAGGAGAATTTATGTCCAAAAATGACCATAAATTCAAAATAATCTCAAAATTGCCTAGTGTTGATATAAAAGACATAGGTTCATCCAGGAAATTCTTCAATGATTCTTTAAGGAGGCTGGGTAAAAAAAATATATATGGATATCTGATACACGATTTTAAGAATTTAAGGCTGCAAAAAGAGATATGGGATGCTTTAAAGGATTTTAGGGATGAAGGCAGGGTTAAAAAAATAGGCGTAACATTATATAAGCCTGAAGAATTAGATTATTTATTAGAAAATAATCTAGATTTTGATCTATTGCAGGTACCTTATAATATTCTTGACCAGAGATTTGATCGATACTTGCCGATTTTAAGCAAGAAAAAGGTGATCGTATATGTTCGTTCTGTTTTTCTTCAGGGATTGTTTTTTTTGCCTTTATCAAGGATAGAAAAAGATTTTAATAAAGCTGCCGGGTCAATTAAGATATTGATGAGATTGTCGTTGGAATATCAAATACCGATTGCAGCATTGTGTTTGTGCTTTACTATGTTGAATCCGTTTGTTTCAAAGGTTGTAATTGGAGTAGAGTCAAAAGAGCAATTAGTTCAGAATATTTCATTATTAAGGTATATGGATTCAATAAAAAGAATATATAAAGAATTGGTTGGCTTGAGAATGGAAGACGAAAAGATATTGCTTCCTTATAATTGGCGATGAGAACAGGTGCCATAATACAGGCAAGAACAGGTTCAACTAGGCTTCCTTCAAAGGTGCTTTTGAGGATTTTAGATAAATCCATACTGGAGTATGTTGTTGAAAGAGTTAGGCATTCTAAACATATTGATACTGTAATAGTGGCAACGACTGATAATAATGAGGATTTGGAAATAGCCGAATTAATGAAAGGTATTAGCGTAAGTGTTTTTAGAGGGTCCGAGAATGATGTCTTGGATAGGTACTATAAGGCAGCATCTTTTTTTAATATACAGAATATTGTTAGAATCACTGCAGATTGCCCGTTAATAGATCCTTTTGTTATAGACTGTGTTATTAAGCGATATTTTTCAGTTCGTGCAGATTATTGTTCGAATATACTCGAGCATACTTTTCCTGACGGGGAAGATGTGGAAGTTTTTAGTTTTAAAACTCTGTCTACTGCATGGAAAGAAGCGAAACTTGGTTCGGAACGCGAACACGTTACTCCTTATATTATTAATAACCCAGGTAGTTTTAAATTGGAAAATGTTAAGAGTGAGGTAGGCCTTTCAGATAAAAGATGGACCCTTGATAGAAAAGAAGATTATGATTTTATCAAAAAAGTTATTGAGAATTTGTACCCAACGAATCCTAATTTTAGAATGAGCGATGTTCTAAAATTCGTGCGTGATAATCCGGAGTGTGAGGATATAAATAAAAATATAATTAGAAATGAAGGTTATCTAAAATCATTACAAAAGGATATTTTGAATGAGAAAAAAAGTTAATAAATCTCAAGCATTGTATAACCGAGCGAAACGCCTTATCCCTGGAGGTACTCAGCTTTTGTCTAAGCGTCCAGAAATGTTTTTGCCCGGAGGATGGCCTGCTTATTACAAGAAAGCCAAGGGTTGCGAGATTTGGGATTTAGATGGGAATAAATTCATTGATATGAGTTTCATGGGCATAGGCGCATGTATACTGGGTTATGCTGATTCGGACGTAGATAATGCAGTTAAAAAGGTTATTGATAATGGTTCGATGAGTACATTAAATTCCTATGAAGAAGTTGAGCTTGCAGAATTGTTATGTGATTTACACCCTTGGGCTAATATGGTTAGATATGCCAGAACGGGTGGAGAGGCGTTGGCAATAGCTGTTAGGATTGCCCGCGCAAAGTCTAAAAAGGACATGGTATTGTTTTGCGGATATCATGGTTGGCATGATTGGTATTTATCTTCAAATATATGCGATAAAAAATCTTTGGATAGGCATTTATTGTCCGGCTTAAATCCAATAGGAGTTCCGAAATGCTTAAAGAATTCTGCGTTGCCTTTTTTTTATAATGATACCCAAGGTTTTTTAAGATTAATCAATAAGCATAAAAATGATATAGGCGTAATAATTATTGAGGCTATTAGGAACCGCCCCCCGGAAAAAAAGTTTATCCAGACATTGATGCGCGTTGCACGAGAGATGAAGATTGTATTTATAGTAGATGAAGTAAGTTCGGGATGGCGTTTAAACTTAGGTGGCGCACACCTACTGTTTGGTATTAAACCTGATATTGCAGTGTTTGCAAAAGGGATTAGTAATGGTTTCCCAATGGCTGCCGTAATAGGCAAGTCTTCTGTTATGCAAGCTGCTCAGGATACATTTATAAGCAGTACATATTGGACAGAACGTATTGGGCCAGCGGCAGCGTTAGCAACAATAAAAAAACTAAAACTTTTTAATGTGTCGAAACATCTTATTTCTTTGGGAAAGTTAGTTCAGGAGAATTGGACTTCAATAGCTGAGCGTAATGGTATTTCTATAGAGGTCTCGGGTATATATCCATTAAGCCATTTTGAATTTAAACATAAGAAGAGCCTGGCGCTTAAGACGCTATTTACGAGTTTAATGCTAGAAAGAGGTTTCTTAGCAACGACTTCTTTTTATCCTTCTTTTTCTCACACAGCTAAACATATAGAAAAATATCTGGATGCATTTGACGCTGTTTTTAAAATTATATCTAAAGTGGTGTCTAGAGATGAAATTGACAAATATATAAAGAAAGGTATTTGTCATGCTGGTTTTAATAGATTAACGTAAATAGATATGGAAAAGACTAAGAAGATAATCTTATTATTTCCTAACCCAATAGCAACGATCCCTGGTGGTTTGACTTATGTGGGTAAACGTTTTAAAAAAAATAACTTTGACGTAAAGATTTATATAAATACATTCCGAGATTTTAAGACCGCGGATGAGTTATTGAATGAAATTATTGAACCTTTTGATCCAGATATAGTTGGATTTTCTTTTGCAACATATAATGTTTTAGAAGTATATGGGCTTCAGCGTAATTGTAAGGAAAAGGGTTATTTCGTAATTGCCGGAGGCAATCATCCTTCCATTATGCCAGAAGAATGCTTAAGAAATGGAGCAGATTTGGTTTTTCGTGGCGAATCGGAAACGGGTATTGATAGTTTTTGTGATTGGTATGTTTTCGGTAAAGATATGTCAAAGAGGAGTCAGATTCCCGGAGTGTCCTATATTGATGATTCAGGAATGTTGGTTAATAACAAGAAAGAGCTGCGCATTAAGAATCTAGATGAGTTAGGTGAAATAGATTTTTCTTCGATAGAGCTTGATAAGTTCCGGGTCAGTGATGGTTCTGTAAAAGGATTGAATGTAATCAGCTGCGGAAGAGGGTGCCCGTTTAAATGTTCTTATTGTTCTCACAGAGATTGGTATGAATATTCAAAAAGAAGCGCCGATAGCATAATCGATGAGATGGTTAAAAGGAATAATCTTTATGGGATTAAAACCTTTTGGTTATCTGATGAAACATTCACTGTTGACAGAGGTCATATATATGATTTTTGTAAGAAATTCCGTCAAGAAAACTTGCCATTTAAATGGATGGTTGGGACAAGGGCAAATTCTGTAGATGAAAAATTGCTTTTGACAATGAAAGAGTCCGGCTTAGGACAGATTACGTATGGGATAGAAAGCGCTGATCCCGAAACATTGTTAAAAATAAACAAAGGTTATACAGTTGAGCAGGCTTATGAAATAGTTAATCTTACGGGTAGGCTAGGGATTCCTATGTACATAAACCTTATGACTGGATTCCCATGGGAGACTGTTGTTAGTGTTGAAAACAATATCCGATTTATTAAAGAGGTTGATAAGTATGTTTATTGTTTTCAGCTTTATGGAGCAGTGATACCTTATCCCGATACCCCTATTTATGAAAATTATCATAAGGAATTTGGTTTTACTGAGTTTTGGTTAAACCCGAGATATCAAAATGCTGGGATGGTAATTTATCAGAATGTGCCTAATCCATATAAGATGAGTACTTATTTTCAGCGTAATTTATATGATGATACTTATGTGGCAGAGGATTATTTTTTTAAGTTTAAACCAGAATACAAAAATGCCGTAACAAAGATGGGATTTTTGATTGGATGGAAATCAATTCAGGCTCAAACGGATTCGTTGGTTAGGCAGTATGGAAAGTATCTAGCCGGGTATTTTTCACGCAGGTTATATGATTTAGACCATAATTTAGAGAAGAAGTTAGTTGGTTCATTGATAAAAGTTAACAAGGTTCATGAAAATCGCCTAACCGGAAAATTTATTAAGAAATGAAAAAAATCTCAAAAAAATCTGTTTTATTAGTTTGTAAGGATACCGGTGCAGCGAACGCTTTTTCCAGCTTGGTAAAGGAGTGGAAAGATTATGATATTGAATTATATAGTATCTGTATAGGTTATGCGGCTAATGTTTTTAAAAAAAATGGATTATCTATAACATATGCTTTTGAGAAAGATATGCGGCAGGAAGATGTGTCTATGGTTATGGATTCTGTGAAGCCTGCAAGCGTATTAATTGGGACAAGTTTTGATTCAATGACTGAAAGATGGTGTTGTGTTGAAGCAAAAAAACGTAATATCTTCAGTCTTGGTTTTGTTGATTGGTGGTCGAGTTTCGGTTTAAGATTTTCGACTCCGCAAACAAACGATTTAATGTATTTGCCAGATATGATTGCAGTTGTAGATGAAGATGCTCTTTTGGGTTGTGTAGATTGCGGTATTCCGGAAGGTATATTAAAGATAACCGGAAATCCATACTGGGATTATCTTCTTCGGGCTAAAGAAACTCTATGTTGTTTACGGCAAGATTTGCGTAAAACGATAAACGTTGCAGATAGTAGCATTCTAGCTATAGTTTATTCCAGCTATTTAAGTAAGTTTAACCTTGGTTTAGGTTATAATGAGAATGACTTTTGGGGTGCCGTAACCCCGTTGCCCTGCAAAAATAAAGCAGGTGTTCCTGTAAAATGGTTGTTGAAACTGCATCCTAAAGAAGTCAATTCTACAGCTTCATGCTTATTGAAGAGTAAGTTGTATGATATTTGTATTGCAGATAAGTTGACAGCAATAGAGCTTGGGCTTATTGCAGATTTTACCATAGGTATGTGCTCAACCGCTTTGTTTGAATGTGCATTGCTTGGGAAAAAAGTAATTTCTGTTCAACCTGGGCTTGATAGGAAACTATCTCGTTTTATGAGGATTTTTGAACATTTGAAAATACCCGTTGTCACGGAGCGCGCAGAGACTAAGGATCGTCTTGAAATGTTTATCAATGATGAGATGCCGTCTCCTGATTTGAATTATCTTCCAATGTCTATTAAGGGCGGGCGTTCCGCAGTTATCTTAAGAAACTTGTTATTAAATAGAGGATGAAAAATATGTATAAAATAATCAAAGATAAAAAATATGGCTATGCTAGAATTAGCCCACTTCCTTCGGAAAAAGAAGTGGAGGAATATTATAAAAAAGAATTTTATGCGAAATACGGATCTTTCAATGATTCAGAACTTAAGGTCCAGAAGGAAGAGAAGAAATTCTTTGATAGCAGGTGGGAAGATATAAAGAGAAGATGCATAGATTATTTTGGTTCGATAAAAGGCAGGTCTTTATTTGATGTAGGGTGCGGTTACTCACAGGCGCTTTTATATTTTAAAAAGAATGGGTTAGCGGTGAGTGGGCTCGAGCCTTCTACTGAAGGTGCTACATATGCAAAAAAGATAGGGTTAGATGTTTATCAATCGCGTATAGAAGATTTTTCTTGTATTTATGGGAAGCGTTTCGATATAGTCTTAATGATTAATGTTTTGGAGCATTTACGAAACGCGGCAGAGATATTGATACAGTTGAGAAAAGATGTTTTGAAAAAGAAAGGTATTTTGGTCATAGATGTTGCGAATGAGTATAATGATTTCCAGGTTGTAGCCGATAAGGAATATAAGCTAAAGAGCTGGTGGTTTTGCCCGCCAAATCACATTAATTATTTTAGTCATAGTTCATTATGTAAGACTCTAGAACTATGTGGTTATAAGGTAGTTGTATCCGAGGCAAGTTTTCCTATAGAATTATTCCTTTTATTGGGGGATATATATGTTGGAAATCCTACTTTGGGTAAAATTTGTCATGAAAAACGCGTCAGATTCGAATACTTGATGAAAAAGCATGGTAAAGGCAGGAAATTACAGGTTTTTTATGAAGCTTTAGCTAAGCTTGATTTGGGTAGGCAGATTGTTGTTTATGCAACACCTCGATAATATAAAAATAAAAAGGAGAGTATTTTGGAATTCACAGCACTTAACCGTTATTACAAAATCAAGAACGGAAACATTCTTCCGTTTTCAGAACTGCGTAAATTGCGGCCTTTATTGGTTGGGCAGGATCTAAAAATTGTTAATGATAAGGAAAATATTGCTTATGCTGAGCAACTGGCAAAAAGAGGCATGGAGGTTGTTCCCATAAGAAAGAATCCTATATTTCCGGGTTTTCTGAAGCGCGAAGATTTCCCGCGAAGGGTTATAATGGAAATGACCAGTAGATGTAATTTTTTATGCAGGATGTGTCCGCAACAGAATTTAAAACGTCCACGAATGGACATGCCCGGTGAGAAATATAGAAGAATTATTGATGAGATTGATGTGTATGGTATTGAGGGTTTGTGGCTTTATCATCTTGGTGAAGCTTTGTTGCATCCGGAGTTTTGTGAAAACATAAAACATATAAATAAGAAAAATAATTTAGGCGTCATATGGATGAGTACAAACGGCCGTAATTTTACTGAAGAGTATATAAAACTAGTTTTAGATTCAAATATAGATTTTATAAATTATTCAGCTCATGCGGTTACAGAAAGAACCTATAATACGGTTGCGCCTGAAGGAAATTTTAGTTTTGTCCAAGATAATTTGGAGAATTTATATCGATTAAAAGGTTTATCTAAAGAACCTAAAAAGCCATTCTTGCATGTTCAGATGATTGAACAGGAGACTACTAAGCATGAAGTAGATGATTTTATAAAAAAACATTATTTACGGGCAGAAATCGTAAGTGTAAACATGTTGGAGTATGCAAATATGCCTAATAATGTTTTTGGGGCTCAGCAAAGGAATCGAGCTCCTCTTTCTTCGTGCGTGAGGGTTTCGCGTAATGATTGTTTTGTTTTTTCGAATGGGGAAGTAACATTATGTGATTTTGCATATAATGGCGAACTTAGCTTAGGGAATATTAATGAAGAAACGCTATATCAAATCTGGAATGGTGATAGGCGGAAATTTATTCTTAATTTAAACGAGAAGAAGAAAATGAGTAACTTTGAATTTTGCAGCCGATGTACCGATTACGACATTTAATACTGAAATTATTTTAGAATGAAAAGAATATTGATAAGGGTTGATGCTGATGAATATATTGGGATGGGGCATTTTATGCGTTCTTTAGCTCTTGCGCAGGAATGTAAGAGAGTTGGGTATCAGCCGGTATTTGTTATGTCTAAGAAGTGTACGCAAGCAGAGCTGATTCTTGAGGATGAGGGCATGCGGATTAAATATCTTAATGCTGGCATAGGTTCTGTCAATGATGCAAGAAAGGTAGTTTGTCTTGCCGAGGCATTAAGTGCTGGATGGATAGTGCTTGACGGGTATTGCTTTGGAGCAGAATATCAGAAAACATTAAAAAAAGCAGGTTTGTATCTATTATGTATAGATGATTATGGGCATGCTTCTAATTATTATGCGGATATCATAGTTAACCAGAATTTGACAGCTTCAGAGAAATTTTATTGTAAGCGCAAACCATATTCAAAATTACTTCTAGGCACTCGTTACGTACTTTTGCGGAGTGATTTCTTATCTTGGAAAAGCCATAAGCGCGTCATCCGTACAACTGCGAACCGGTTACTGGTAACTATGGGTGGAAGTGATCCTAGGAATTCTACAACTAAAGTTATTAAAGCACTTTTGAGGCTAAAAACCTCTATGCTTAAGGTAAAAGTGGTTGTTGGTGCTTTAAATCCGAACTATGACAAGCTTAGTAGATTAGCAGTCAACAAAATTATGCCATTAGAAATTATTAGAGATTCTCGTAATATGCCACAACTTATGGCTTGGGCTGATATTGCTATTTCAGCCGCAGGGAGTACTTGTTGGGAGCTAGCGTTTATGAAATTACCAGCGGTAGTTATTGTTACAGCTGGGAATCAGAAAAAGAATGCTGAGAAGTTAGGTTATGAGGATGTCGCAATAAATCTTGGTGAAGAATATAAGGTGGCGATAGGCGATATTAGCAGTTCTGTTGAAGCTCTTATGAATAGTTATTCAAGAAGAAAGAAGATGCTTATGAAAGGAAGAAGTTTGGTAGGTGGCGATGGTGCTAAAAAAGTTGTAAAAGAAATGCTTAGTTTGGTAATTAAAACAACGTTAATGGTATGAAGAAAAAGAGATATAGGTGTATTTTTCTTGGTTATCTTTGGAAATTAGCTAGGGTAATCCATAATTCTAATTTTGTAGATCTTTTGGCTGTTGGTATAGAGCCTCAACGTAAGGCAAGCTCTGATGCGATTAGTTATTGTAATCGTTATGGTTTGCCATGGTTTGATGCCAGGAATATCCGGGAGAATACACAATTCAGGCAGTATTTGTTGAGCGGGGTTGATTTTATTGTAGTTGGTGCATTCGGGCAAATTCTCGATCGCAATATTTTAGAATCTCCAAGGTACGGAGTATTGAATATTCACCCTTCGTTATTGCCTGCTTATCGCGGAGGATCTCCTATTGAGCAGCAGATTATTGCTGGCGAACGTAAGGGAGGGGTGACTTTGCATTGGCTGGCGGAGGAAATTGATGCTGGCCCGATAGTTACGGCCAAAGAGGTAATTATTAGGCAGAATGATGATTATCAAATGGTCTTAGACCGTTCGATAAAAGCTGCAGAGAAATTAATGCGTAGTCTTTTAGGCAAACCGATTGAATCTTGGCCTAGAGTTAAGTATCAAGTTAGTAAACCGCTTCAGGCTCTTCGTACTTCTGATGATTGTGTTATTGATTGGAGTCAGGATGCCGTCAGTATAAATCGCCTTGTGCTTGCAGAAGGTTGGAAAGGTTGTGTTCGGACAGAGCTTAAGGGTGGAAATTTAGTAATTTTTAAGGCGAAAGCAGAAAATCCTTTGGGATTAAAGAAGGTTAGCCCTGGTACTGTGCTTGAGGTGGTGCCAAGTCCTTTAATAGCAACTGGTAAGGGAACTTTAAGACTTCTTAAGTGGGATGTTGCTTTGGGTATAAGAAGGGGGCAGGTATTGCCTTCGAGTATGAAAAAAATTAAGGGATCTGTTTAATGAACATTGCAATGATGCAGCCTTCTTTTATCCCGTGGCAAGGCTATTTTGAATTAATCTATAAATCCGATATCTTTGTGTTTCTCGATGATTTTCAATTCTCCGTACAGAGTTATCATCAGAGGAATAGATTGTTTTTGACTAAAGATAAGATAGGTTGGTATACGGTTCCTGTAAAAAAGAAAGTTTCATTTAAGTCGCCTTTAAACAAAACTGTTATTGATGATAGTCCGTATTGGCGCGATAAAATCTTAAAACGTCTTCAGAACAACTATTCTGCTGCCGAACATTATGGTGAATTCTACCCGCAAATAGAAAGATGGCTACATTCAGAATTTACTTCACTTGGAGATATGAATATAGCTTTTATTAAGTTTATTTGCGATATTATTGGATTTAAGCGCGATTTTCGTTTTAGTTCAGATTATCCATCAGAATTTGAACGATCAAGTCGTGTTTTGCAGCTACTAAGAGAATTCAAGGCTACTACTTATTTTAGCGCTCAAGGATCATTTGTTTACATGAGAGAAGATAATGTATTCCCTGTTAAAGATATCAAATTATTATTCCAGAATTTTAAACCTTCCTCTTATAAACAAATTTGTTCAACGGATTGTTTTTTCCCTTCTCTATCGGTACTGGATGCTCTTTTTAACATTGGTCCTAAGAAGATGCGGAAATATATTGAATCTGGGACTGATAAATGGCTGTCTTGGGAAGATATGGTTGCGTTGAACGCCGTTAACTACTACAAACCTTCTGAAAAATAAAGTAGTTTATTTCTTTTTGATAGGAGCAAAACGTTATGAAAAAACAATCGGTATTTATAGTTGCAGAAATATCGGCTAATCATGGACAGAATTTTAAAAGAGCTGTTGCTTTAATAAAGAAAGCAAAAGAATGTGGAGCCGATGCAGTAAAATTCCAGACGTATACACCAGATACTATTACTATAGATGTGGATAATAAATATTTTAGCATACAGTATCCTCGTTTGGGAAAACAGAGCCTTTATCAATTGTATAGCAAGGCTTACACGCCTTGGTCTTGGTTTAAAAAGCTTAAAAAAATAGCTGATGATATGGGGATCGTATTTTTTTCTACAGCTTTTGATAAGACGTCAGTAGATTTTCTGGAAGAGCTTCAGGTTCCAATGCATAAAATTGCTTCTTTTGAATTGGTAGACTTGCCATTAATTGAATATGCTGCACAGAAGAAGAAGCCAATTATAATTTCTACCGGAATGGGAACAATTAAAGAAATTAAAGAAGCGGTTATTGTCGCGCAGAAAGCAGGCAATAAGAATATAGTATTATTAAAATGTGTTAGTGCTTACCCTGCTCATCCGGAAGAGATGAATTTGAAAACTATCCCCGATATGAAGAAAATGTTCAATTTGCCGGTAGGCCTTTCTGATCATTCATTGGATGCGGCGGTGCCGGTTTCTGCAGTTTCTTTGGGGGCGGTTTTTATTGAGAAGCATTTCACTCTATCTCGTTCAATAAAGACTCCAGATTCTTTTTTTTCAACCGAACCTTCTGAATTTAAGGAGATTGTTAAAAACATTCGGATAGTTGAAAAGGCAATTGGAAAAGTGCATTACGGGGTCACAAAGGAAGATTTTGATAATCATGTTTTCCGTAGATCTTTATTCGCGGTTGAGCCTATCAAAAAAGGAGAAATATTTTCAGAAATTAATTTAAGATCTATACGTCCGGCCTATGGATTGGCACCGAAATATTTAAAAGAAATATTAGGAAAAAGATCAAGGTTAAATATAAAAAAAGGAACTCCTTTGACTTGGGGGATGGTTGATGAATAGTTCGATGTGGAGCAAGGCTGTGAAGGGTGCTCCGGTTTCTTTAATAATTGAAATATTCAAACACAGGCTTTTTAGGGGTGGAGTTACGTATTTTTTTGCAACTATAATTGGGTCTGCCATTCCAATGCTTCTTCTCCCTGTCCTGACAAGATATCTGACTCCTATGGAATATGGTACGCTTGCAATATTCCAGGTTATTGTATCTCTATTGGTAATACTAATAGGTATAGATACACATGCTGCTGTAGGGGTTGTTTATTTTCAAAAGAGCGGGAATGAAATAAGATCATATATTGGTAATATCCTTTTAGTTATTGTTGCTTGTTTTGTTATGTTTTTATTTATCGCGGTATTCTTCCATAGACATATCGCGCAAACCTTAAATATTCCTCCTTACTTAATATTTATTTCTTTATTTGTGGCTTTTTTTACTGCAATCACAAACGTCGGATTAATGATGTGGCAGGTTACCCATAATTCAAAGTTCTATGCTTTGTATCAAGTTTCGATGAGTTTATTCAACGCACTTTCTTCAATATTACTTGTTGTTATTTTTCATATGGGATTAAAGGGTCGGATATTTGGAATATCCTCAGCTGCTATTGTTTTTGGCTTTATTAGTATGTATATATTATTTCGTAACTTTAGGATGAATTTTAAGATAAAAAAAGAGTTTATCAAAGATATATTTATTTTTTCGCTTCCACTTGTGCCTCACGAAATATCAGGTTGGATAATGTCAGGCACAGACAAGATTTTCCTGAATAATTTTGTTGGTTTAAAAATGACAGGTATATATTCTGTAGGTTATCAGATTGGAATGATTCTTGGTCTTGTAACTGCCGCTTTTAATCGAGCATGGGGGCCATATCTTTTTCAGGCGCTTTCTACTATAACTTACAGCAAAAAGATTAAAATAGTAAAGGTTACTTATTTATATTTTATTGTTATTTTGTTGCTAGCGTTTTTGTTAAGCATGGTTTCTCCAATCATAATTCAAATCCTAGTGAATAAAAATTTTCAAGCTTCAAATGAATTTGTAATTTGGATTGCGCTTGGGGCCGCTGCAATGGGGATGTATTATATGGTTGTTAATTATTTATTTTTTGTTAAGAAGACGCATATCCTAGCGCTAGCTACATTTATTTCAGCGCTTGTTAATATAGGATTAAATTATTCTTTGATTAAAATGTATGGTGCTATGGGTGCCGCAAAAGCAAATGCGATTTCTTCATTCTTTACTTTTTTTCTAGTGTGGTTATTAAGTGCAAAGTATTATCCAATGCCTTGGTTTTCTTGGAGCAAAATAAAGTCAATTGGAGCATAAATTGGATAGAGTGTTGAGTTTGAAAGAATTAATGGCCATAGAAATAGATTTGGAAGTCCTAGACTTTCGGTTTAAATATAGAGATACGCTTATGTGGCCATTTATAAGGAATGCCTTGTTTCTAAAAGCAATATATGAAATGTTTGGGCTTGCCAACTCTAATGAGTTTAGTAATAAAGCTTATCGCTTAATCCCTTCGTACTTGTTTTTTACTTTAAATAGCAACCCCTTTACCAAGAATTTAAACGGAAAAAATGATATATTGTTCTTTAGTTCAGGTGTGGTAAATGTAAAGCACGGTCATAAATATATAAATAGATTATACGATCATTTTGCTTTGGAATATCCTAGAAAAAGCTTAATAATTGAAGATTCTTTTCGTATGCAATACTTTAGGCCTAGGTTTTTCCCAAATGTTAAAAGTCTCGACTATATCTCGATTGCCTCTTTAATAAAATCACGTCTTAAGAAAACTGTTAATACTGACAAAGAAAATATTGATAGGTTTATAAATCTTATAAAAAGCAGGTTTCTATATAAGTTCAAAAATGATGTTTGGAAAGGTTTGACTTTGGTTTTGGAGAAAATATCTGTTAAGCTTCCTTTTCTCTATGAGTATTATTCTAGATTGTTTGAGATAATAGAACCTAAAATCATGTTTTTAGAAGATGGGAGTTATGGTTCTATGTCGTATGTTTTAAAATGGGCGGTTGAAAAGGGTATTGTTACGGGAGAGTTTCAGCATGGGATAACCTCGTTAAATCATCCCGCATATAACTATAGCCAGGAGATATTAGGGTCTGCATACAAAGATTACTTGCCGCAGTATTATTTAACTTTTGGTAAATACTGGAGTTCGGCTATAAATACTTCTTCTAAAGATGTCATAATAGGCAATCCTTATATTATTGAGTATGTTAAGAGCTTGACAGAAAAAAGCAAGATTAATACTAAGAGGCGTATATTGTTTATTTCCGGAGGAACTGTTTATTCCTTTATAAAGAAATTAGCAGTAGGATTGAGAAAAACTTTGCCTGTGTCCGAATTTGATATTGCGATACGCCCATACCCGGGAGAGATTGGTTTAGTTAAAGAGAGGTATGGGAATTTAGAACAAGATAATATTTCTCTAGATTTTGGCAATTTGTATGATTCTTTATCTTCTTATGATATTATAGTTGGGGTAGAATTCTCAACTGTGCTTTTTGAAGCGATGTTATTTAAGAAAAAAATATTTGTTTTTGATGGACCTCTATTCTTTTATAATACAAAAGATCCGATATTTAATACTTTTAAAGATGCCCAGGAATTAAGTATTAAGATTTTTGATAGAGTTGATAATTCTTATGATGTTAATTATTATTGGGACCCGAGCCCTTGTTTGAATTATCGTAATTTTATAAATACCACAATTGGGAAGTTCTAAGATAATTTACTCTTGCTAAATTTTAGCATCGTAAAGGTGGATAATTTGTTAATATTGTTAGTGGAAATATTTAATTTAACCTAAGAATGAATACGAGAGTAATACCTTGTTTATTAATCAAGAATAGGTCTTTGGTAAAAACAGAGAAGTTCAAGAATGCTGTTTATATTGGAGATCCTATAAACGCAGTGAAAATATTTAATGAAAAAGAAGTTGATGAATTAGTTTTTTTGGATATATCTGCAAGTATTGAAAAGAGAGGTATTGATTTTGGTTTAATTGAGGATATCGCAAGTGAGTGCTTTATGCCTTTTTCTTATGGGGGAGGAATAAAAAGCATTGAAGATATCAAGCGCTTAATTAATCTCGGTGTAGAGAAAATTATTCTTAACAGTATAGCAGTTGCAAATATAAAATTTGTTGAAGAGGCCGCGCAACTTTTTGGAAGTCAGAGCATAATAGTTTCTATCGACGCAAAAAGAGATATGTTTGGAAGGTGTTGTGTATATACTCATGGTGGGCGAGTAAAGACTAAGCTTCATCCCGTTGGTTTTGCTTTAGAGATAGAGAAAAGCGGGGCTGGAGAAATACTGCTTACTTCGATAGATATGGAAGGTACTTTGAACGGGTATGATTTAGAGCTTATTAAGGAGGTGTCTGGTGCTGTAACGATTCCTGTTATAGCTAATGGAGGCGCTGGACAATTGGGGCATTTTCAACAAGCTGTACAAAAAGGAGCGTCTGCTGTTGCAGCAGGAAGTATGTTTGTATTCCACGGTAAATATAAAGCTGTACTTATAAGTTATCCTCATATAAATGAGGTAAGAAAATTGATGGGGTAATATGGTTTTATATAATTCATTAGAAGAATATCGGGTTTGTAAATACTGTATTATGGATACAAGCGATCCTGAAATTATTTTTGATGAAGAGGGGAGATGTAGCCATTGCAAGCGGTATTTTCATATTGCGCAAGAGAGAATATTGCCTGATGACGAGCTTAAAATCCGCCTTGGCGCGCTCGTTGAGAAAATAAAAAATAAGGGTAGAGGAAGAAAATATGATTGTCTAATTGGGGTAAGCGGTGGAGTAGATAGCACTTATGTAGCTTATATCGTTAAGAAACTCGGATTACGTCCTCTTGCAGTGCATCTTGACAATGGATGGGATTCTGAGTTAGCGGTTAAGAATATCGAGCTTACCTTGAAAAAGTTAGGGATTGATTTGTTTACTTATGTATTAAATTGGGAAGAATTTAAAGATCTTCAGCTATCTTTTTTAAAGGCGTCGACTCCTGATTTAGAAATACCTACTGATCAAGCAATTATCGCTTCGTTGTTTTTTGTCGCAAGCAGAAACCGTATTAAATATATACTTTTAGGTGAAAATGTCGTTACTGAAGCAATTATGCCTAAGCGGTGGTCATCCGGCCAAAGCGATTGGAAGTATATAAAGAATGTACATAAGAAATTCGGGAAATTTAAGCTAAAAAGGTACCCATACTTTAGTTTTTTTAAAAGATTGTACTATTTTTATTTAAAATGCCATGTTATCAATATCCTTAATTACATCCCGTATGATAAAAATGAGGCAATAGACATATTAGAGAAAGAAATCGGTTGGAAAAATTATACTTCTAAGCATTATGAGTCTATTTATACGCGTTTCGTTCAAGGGTATATTCTACCCAAGAAATTTGGTTTTGACAAGCGAAGGGCGCACTTATCAACTCTTATTTGTTCTGGCCAGATGTCAAGAGAGCGCGCATTGGAAGAAATTGCTAAAGACCCGTATTCTTCAGGAGATCTTAAGCGGCAAGATTTTAATTATGTAGTAAAGAAGCTGGGCTTGACCGAAGGAGAATTTGAGAGACTTTTAAGCTTGCCTATAAAGAAGTTTGATGATTATCCTTCGTATGCAAGTTCATCATTTTATAGAATAATTAGGTTTCTTGAGTTGAACAAAACAATCAAGGCTTGGGTTCAGATGTTTTTAGGGCGGCGTTAAGAATATGGTAAAATCTCATGGATAATATTAACTGTATTTTTTGTAATATTCCTAGTGATATAATTAGTGTTGAAGAAAATGGGTATCAGGCAAAAGAATGCCCTAAATGCGGATTGGTGTATATATCACCACGTCCCGAAAGAATAGCTTTGAAGGAATTATACCAGCACGACCGGGCTCATGTATCTGCGAGAGGCCATTTTTCCGATATTAAAATGCCTCGATTACATGAATTACATCATTTAAAAATAATCAAAAAGTTTAAATCTTCCGGTGCTCTGCTTGAAATTGGCCCTGGGGCAGGCACTTTTCTTGAGGAAGCAAAGAAAAAAGGCTTTAACGTGTTTGCCGTAGAGCCGAATCCTTTGCAAGCCAAGTATATAGAAAATAAATTAAATATTACATGTCAGATAAGCGATATCTGTAATGCTTCTTTTTGTGAAAATACTTTTGACATAATCTATCATAGGGACGTAACAAGTCATTTTTACGATCCTATTGCTTCATTTAAGAAGATGCATAGCTTACTTAAAGATGATGGTATCCTGGTTTTTGAAACAGGATTTTACGGATCTCCTAAATATATGCCTCTTTTTCTAAACCATCAATTTCCCGACCATTTGTTTACTTTTAGTGAAAAGAGTATCCGGAATTTATTGGACAAAGCTGGCTTTTCTGAGACAGTAAGTTATGTTTATTCTTCTGTCCCGATGCTCTTTTTTAAGAAATTGATACATCCAATTATCGATTCTGTTAAGAAAAACAAAACTCGAGGCGGTACTTCTTCTAAATTAAAGAAAATAGTTTATAAAGAGAGCGTAAATCAGGAGTATAGCAAATTCTTAATTATTTTGAAAAGATGGTATTTTAGAATATGCCATTTTTTAATGTACCATGTTGGATATTTAAGCAAAAAGTCCGATAGGCCACGCAAAATATTATTAGTTGCCCGCAAAATGGTGAATACAAAATGAAAATTTTATTAATAAGGCCGCCAATTGCTTTTGCGGATAGAAATGCGATAACAAAAAGAGAGATTTTCTTACCTCCGGTTGGGTTATCTTATATTGCATCTTTTCTTAAACAGAACAACTTTGATTCTGTTAAGGTGGTTGATCTGTCTTCGGAAACACTAGAATATACTAGGAAGTTCTTTGTAAATACCCAAGCTGATTTTGTAGGCATAAGTTCGTTGACTGGCCAGCATTTGGAAGCTTTTACCATTGCTCGGTTAGCGAAGGAATTTATAAAAACAAATCCTGTCGTTGTGTTTGGCGGGCCACACGTCAGTGCCGAAGGTTTGGATGTTCAAATTATGGAGAATATTCCCTATATTGATTTTATCGTAAGAGGAGAAGGGGAAATCACAGTTCTTGAGCTTATTAAGGCTCTTAGGGATAGGAATTCTTTTGAGGATATAGACGGTATAACAATGCGCAGGAAAGATAAGAGTATTTTCCGTACTAAAGATCGCGCTCCAATTTCTAACCTTGATATTTTGCCGTTTCCTGATTACTCCGAATATGATTTTAGTGTAAAGAATAATTCTTTTGATGGGCATCATTTTATTAAGAGTAAGGCAGGTAATGATCAAGCGTTTCGTTACGCCCCGATTATCAGCTCGAGAGGCTGTCCATATGATTGTCAATTTTGTTCCCAATTTTGGGGGAAAAATGTCCGTATGAGGAGCCCTGAGAATATTTTTGCAGAGATGACGAATTTTTACAATGAAAGAAAAATTACTCATTTTACTTTTCTTGATGATTGTTTTAATGTTTCGATCCCGCGCATAAGAAAACTGTGCCAATATATTATTAATGGAAATATGCCTTTTACATGGACCGCGGTTGGGAGGGCGAATTTTATTACAGAAGAATTATTATGCGATATGAAGAAAGCTGGATGTGTGGGGATTGATTTTGGCGTTGAGTCCGGAGATCCCGGAATACTTAATACCATTAATAAAAAGATTTCTATACAAACTATAGAGCAGGCTTTTGCTTTAACGAGGAAATACGGGCTTCGTTCAAAAGCCCTGCTAATGGTGGGTAATCCAGGAGAAACAAAAACGAGTATCAATAATACAATTAAGCTCCTTAAGCATGCTCTACCAGATACTATTGATGTTGCTCCGATTAAAATTTTCCCGAATTCACATTTGCATCGCCTAGCATTAAAACAAGGCTTGATTGCCCAAGACTATTGGTTGACTCATTCTTCTTCCCCTTATTATACGGCGGAGTATACGGCTGACCAATTGCGCTATCTTAGGCTTAAAGTTATTTTAGGTTATTACCTTGCTAAAAAGAATATTTCTATGGCAATAAAATTATCATTGTTGATATTGGGAGTAAGTTTTATCATTTCTACGGGCAAATCTATTGACTCAATACGAGATGTGTTGCTTAAGATTCCTTGCATCGGTTTTATTTTAAGGAAATTCAAAACTGTTTAATTAAAATTATGAATAAGGTGTTAGTTATAGCATATAGTTTTCCTCCAGTAGGAGGAGGCAGAGTGATGCGGACCTTAAAATTTGTAAAATATTTTTCATCGTTTGGCTGGGAGAGTATTGTTCTAACGGTAAAAAAGCCGATCGTGCAATATTACGATACTACTCTTTTAAAGGAAATACCTTTTGCTGTAAGGGTGATTAGGACTTTATCTCTAGAGTTTGATTGGAACAAAGTTATTTTTGGTAGAAAACATTATAAAGATAATCCGCTCCTTTGTTCTAAAAAAATAATAAAACCATCCTTTATTGGAAAGATTGTTAAAAGATTAAAATGGTGGTTTTCTTTTCCGGATTCGCGGACGGGTTGGATTCCGTTTTGTATTTTTAGCGGATATAAGCTTATAAAAAAAGAAAAAATCGACGTTATTTACGTAAGCGCAGAACCATTTTCAGCGTTTATTTCAGGTGTTTTGTTGAAGAAGCTTACCGGTAAGCCGTTGGTGCTTGATTTTAGAGATGAATGGGTTGGTTTTTCCAAGTATTATTTTCCGGAAAAACCAATGTTACTTCTTAAGATTGAGAAAATTCTTGAAGCATGGTTTATAAAGAATGCTGATAAAGTGATATCAGTGACTGATTCAATCATCGCCCAATTTAGGGAACGTTACCCGAAAGAAGATAAAGATAAATTTAGTTGTGTTACGAACGGTTTTGACCCTTCGGACTTTAACGTAAAAGTTGAGAATAAAGAAAATACATATAATAATTTATTTACAATTGTTTATGCGGGTTCTCTTTATGGAGCTCGCAATCCAATGAGTTTCTTAGAAGCAATTAATCGTTGCATAGCGATAAAACCGGATTTCTTGAGAAAAATTAAAATTAAATTTATCGGTGAAATGCCGCCTGATATATTCGATATAATTAATCGTTTACCCTCCATGAATAGCATTATTGAAATGACAGGTTTTGTTTGTCATGAGGCAGCATTACAGCAAATGGCCAAAAGCGAAGCCTTGCTTTACATAGAAGATGAATCTTTAGTATCTTCTCGAATACTTCCCGCAAAGATCTTTGAATATATGGCTCTACGGGTACCTATTATTGCTCTTGCTGGCAAAGGAGAAGTTAAAAAGGTTATTGAGGAAACCGGGACAGGGGTTGTTTTCTCACATCAAGATATCGATTCTATTTCAGATTATCTTTTTTCTTGCTTAGATTATTTTGAAAAGAAACAGCCGCACCTTGTAGTAAAAATTAATGATTCGATTGATCGATTTTCGAGAATAAAAACAGCCTTGCAATTAACGCAAATTTTTTCTCAACTGTCCAATCATGATAAATAATCATAAAATGAATGGTCAAATTCTAAGATTGGCTGTGATAGTTGTTGTTGCTATAATTGTACGTATTGTTTGTTTTTTATATTATCAAGCACATTCTGGTATAGAGCCGTTTGAATATGAAATAATTGCTGAGAACTTAATTCAAGGAAAAGGTTTTATAATAGGAGTCCATGGTGCAATTCAAAGGGCTGCTATTGCTCCAGTGTATCCGGCCTTATGCGCAATTATCTATTTGCTTTTGGGGCATCATCATTCACTGGTTATATTTCTTCAAATAGCTTTTAATGCTGGTATCTGTATTGTAATTTTTTCTATCGCAAGAAGAATATTTGATTTAAAATGTGCTTATTTTTCAGCAATACTTGTGGCTTTGCATCCAGGAATGATTATCTATTCTGCTACTAAATTACATTCACTCTCTTTTTACTCATTTCTTATTTGTGGTTCGATTCTTTTGTTAGTTATCTCTCTTAAGAGAAATAAGCTGAGTCATAAAATTATTTTAGGTATTCTTTCCGGTATTTGCGTGCTCGAGCGGGCAACTTTTTTGCCATTTTTTGTTTTGGCTTGGGTTTGGCTTTTATACTATTCTATTGATAAAAAAGAAGCTAAGAATACGATCATCATTAGTATAATTTCAGTGATACTTATAGTTTCTCCATGGGTTATCCGTAATACTATAATTTTTAAGCGTTTTGTTTTTATCCAAACAAACCAGT
The DNA here is from genome assembly GCA_028715415.1 of Candidatus Omnitrophota bacterium. Classification (NCBI taxonomy): domain Bacteria; kingdom Pseudomonadati; phylum Candidatus Omnitrophota; species Candidatus Omnitrophota bacterium. Next base: position 126,168 of record JAQURX010000001.1, read on the forward strand.
GGTGGGGATTTTGGGCTGGGAATAACCCAAAAAGTTCAGGAACGCTCTATATGCCTTCGGGAAAAACAGCTATTGAAGAAAGTCCAGAAGAATTTCATAAAAAGCTATTTTCTCTTGACGAAATAGGCCAGATGGAGCTTTTCAAGACAACAGCCCTTACTTTTGTCAGAAAACATCCTGTTAAGTTTGGTATTCTTACAGCAAAAAAGTTTTATTATTTTTGGTGGTTTTCTCCTCAAGCTGGGTTTTTGTATCCGTCAGCTTATCTTGCCTGGTATAAAATTTATTATTCTGTAGTTTTATTATTTTCGATTATTGGATTGATTGTGGCGTTTTATATTAAGATCGCACGGCCTTTAATAAATTTAATATTGTTACTTTTTATTTCAAATTCAATTTTACATAGTTTTTATTATCTAGAGGGAAGGCACCGTTGGAGTATGGAACCCCTATTGTTTATATTCTTTTCGTTTGGCTTCTTTAAAACTTCAGTATACATAAGGAAATTAATATACAATGTTAGAAAACGAAATTAATAGGAAACGGAATGAAATAGCTCATTTTGAAGCTTTACATGCTTCTAAAAAAGCTACCTGGTGGGGGAATACTACTATTGCTGGAAAAGAGAGGAAGAAAAGAAGGTTAGAAATTATTTATGATTTTATTCAGCCGGTCAAAGGAATGCGAATACTTGAAATAGGGTGTGGTGATGGAATAGATTCCTGGTTTTGGGGTAAAACAGAAGCAAATTTTGTTTCAATGGATATTTGCTATGATTTAGTTGTTTCTGCAAAAAGAAATAACAATGGAAAGAATATTTTATTTCTTGTAAATGATGCAGAATGTTTTGCTTTTCCTGATGAATCCTTTGATGCAGTTGTAGGTAATTCTGTGCTTCATCATCTGCAAGTTATTCCCGCTTTAAGAGAAATTAAGAGAGTACTTAAGAAAAATGGGAAAATTGCGTTTTGTGAACCTAACATGTTTAACCCGCATGTATACTTGGAAAGAAAATTTCCTTTTATTGGGAAACGGTTTGGTATTTCTCCGAGTGAAACGGCATTTGTGCGCAAAATATTGAAGAAGCAGATGGAGGATTGTGGTTTTAGCTCTGTAAATATTGAACCTTTTGATTTCTTGCATCCTGCTACTCCAAAAGCATTAATAAAAACAGTTAAAGTAATGGGAGAATTCTTAGAAAAAAAATCATTTATGAGAGAAATCGCTGGGTCTTTAAGTATAAAAGCGTTTGCTTAGAGGGATTTTTATAATGAGGGGATTAAAGTAAGATGAGAAAGTTATTAGCATTTTAGGCAGTTGTAGTTTTGGAAAAGAGGGGGTTGTTATGAGTATTCGCGAAAAGTTAATTCTGTCTCCCAAAATCAAGGAAATCAGATTTATAGATAAAGATTTGTATAATTTGACAAAATTAGTTTATTCGCCGCTTACTGGATTGTTTTACCGTAAAAGATATGATATGATTACGGAGTTTTTAGGGAGTAACTATGATGCGATTCTTGAAATAGGTTTTGGGCCGGGGATTTTTGTTCCTACGCTTGCTAAAAGATGTCGTAGGCTTTATGGTGTTGATGTACATCAGGATATATCAAAAGTGAGTACTGTTTTACGTAAAAGCGTTAGCAATTTTATTCCTTTATGGGGAGATTTAAGGTGCATGCCGGTAAAGAATAATTCTTTTGATGTGATAATTTGTCAAAGCGTACTGGAACACATTGAAGACTTAAAAGCGGCGTTTGAAGAGATGGAACGAGTTATTAAAGATGACGGTATTATAATTTTAGGTTTCCCTTTAAAAAATATTGTAACAAAATCATTGTTTGCTCTTATCGGTTATAATGATTCTGATATTCATCCCTCTAGTCATTCGGATATTTTAAATCATGCTTTAAGTTCCTTTACTCTTAAAGCCCAGCATTATTATCCAGTATGGCTAAGCGATCTGGGTTTATATTACACGGGAGTTTTTAAAAAAAAACAATGAAAAAACAAAAAATATGTAGTTATTTTGATTCTTTAGCCGATCATTACGATAGGGTTACAGGAAGGTTTTCTTATTACCATAACTTTTTACGAGATTTTTATTGTTCAATCATTCCTGCTCAAAAAACGGTTTTAGAAATAGGATGTGCTACAGGTATTTTACTCGATGCGATCAAACCAAGAAGAGGTGTTGGTCTTGACATAAGTGGTTGTATGGTTCGAAAGGCAAAACAAAAATATCCGCACCTTGAATTTTATCAAAACGATCTTAAAGAATTCAACAGTAAAGAACGGTTTGAATATATAGTTCTTTCAAACATTTTGGATTATGTTGATGATTTAATATTATTTTTTACTAATCTTAAGCAGCATCTTCGATATGATACAAAGATTGTTATTACCTCTGTAAATCCTATTTGGCAGCCAGTTATAAAGTTGTTAGAAATATGCAGATTAAAAGTTCGTGATCCACACAGGCATTTTGTAACCAATCTTGATGTTATTAATATTCTTACTTTACTTGATTATGATGTAGTTGAAAAAGGGTATCGGCTTATTTTGCCTTTATCAATACCTATAGTAAGTAATTTTATTAATAAAATATTCTCGCGTGTTCCCGTTATCAATAATTTATGTCTTATGCAATATGTAGTTGCTAAATCAAAAGTTGCGTTACCAGAACTTTCTTGTTCTATTGTAGTTCCCTGTTTTAATGAAGAAGAGAATATTGCAGCTTGTATTGAGGCTATTCCTGAGCTTGGAGTTCGGACAGAAATAGTTGTTATTGATGATGGATCCACTGATAAAACAGCGGAAATTGTGAAAAGAATGCAATCAACCATAAAAAATTTGAAGTTAGTCTCATATCCGCATAATAGAGGCAAAGGCGGGGCTCTCAAGGAAGGTTTTAATTATTGTAGTTGCGATGTTATAATAATTCTCGATGCCGATATGTCGGTTGGGCCTGAAGAGTTAAAACATTTTTTTGTTCCTATTCAAGAAGGTAAAGCGGAGTTTATTAATGGGACTCGGATGGTGTATCAAATGGAAAATAAAGCAATGAATTTTATCCGATTTTTCGGAAACAAATTTTTTGGTATAATTGTAAGTCTTATAATCGGCCAAAGGAATACAGATACGCTTTGTGGTACAAAATCATTTTTACGTAGTTACCTGCCGAATATTAAAATGGGCAGATGTAAATGGGGAGATTATGACCTTTTGTTTGGAGCTGCAAAGAATAAAATGAAAATAATGGAAATGCCTATACATTACCAGACTAGAAAAGCGGGAAAATCAAAGATGAAACTTTTAAAGGACGGCATCCATTTTCTTAAGGTATGTTATTGGGGGATAAATGAAGTTTTGTAAAAAAAGGTAACTGTCGAAGATTTAAATGGAAAGGTCGCTTGGTTGGTTTGGGGATATAAAAAATAAATGCTGAAGAATAAAAACATAATTTGTATTTCGTCTATAGATTGGGATTTCGTTTGGCAGGGTCATCAGGAGATTATGTCCCGGCTTGCGAGAAATGGTAACAGGATACTTTTTGTAGAGAATACTGGTGTTCGTTCTCCCGGAATCCGTGATTTTTCCCGTATTAGGAGCAGAATAAAAAGTTGGTTTAAAGGTATTAGTGGGATACGGCAAGAAAAAGAAAACCTTTTTATTTGTTCTCCGATTCTTTTACCTTTTCCGTATTTAAGGTTAGCGCGTTGGATTAATTCCAAACTTTTTCTTTCTAAGCTGAGAAGATGGATAAAACTGATGAATTTTGAAAAACCGATTATCTGGGTTTTTCTTCCTACTCCTTTAACCTTGGATATTATAGAGAATATTAATTCTGAATTAGTTGTATATTATTGCATTGATAATTTTCGCGTTAGTTCTCCTGCCGCGTCAAAAATTAAAAATTCAGAAATTAAACTTATCAAAAAAGCTGACCTTGTTTTTGTTACTTCTCGGGAATTATTTAATTATTGTTCACAGTTTAATCCGAAAGTATACTTTTTCCCTTTTGGAGTTAATTATGAGTATTTTGAAAGTGTTAGAGATAAAAGAAATATTAATTTTGAAGCATTGAAGAATATACCAAGGCCTGTGATTGGCTATATTGGAGGCATACATAAATGGATTGATTTTAAACTTATCAGAGAAGTGGCTGAGAGAATGCCTGGTTGCTCTTTTGTTCTTGTTGGTCCGATTCAGGCCGATATATCAAATCTAAATGGGATTAAAAATATCTATTTACTTGGGAAAAAGGAACACTCAGAAATACCGTTTTTTATTAAGGAATTTGATGTTTGTATTATTCCTTATTTGATAACCGATTATACAAAGAACGTTTATCCTACCAAACTGAATGAATATTTAGCTTTTGGGAAACCGGTTATTTCTACTGTTTTACCCGAAGTGTTGGCTTATAATGAAGAAAATGGATCTGTTGTAGATGTAGCAGTAAGCGCGGAAGAATTTATTAAGTCAATACAGGATTATATGAAACCCCAAGAAGAAAAAGCCAAAGCTGCGAGTATCCGGAAACGCATAGATTGTTCGCAAAGAAATGGATGGGCGCAAAGGATTGAAAATATGAGTGTGCTTATCAACGACTTAGTAATAAAGAAAGAACTCTTGCATCCTGTTTGGAGCGAAGAGCTGTTATTAACCCTGAAGCGCACCCGGAAAAGGTTATTCAAATTTTTCTTGGCAGGGGTTTTTCTTTTTTATCTTCTATTTTACACTCCTCTTGTATGGTTTCTTGCTGAGCCTTTAAAGATTTCACAATCTCCTGAGAAATCTGATTGTATTGTAGTTTTTGCTGGTGGAGTGGGAGAGTCGGGAAGGGCTTTGCAGGGGTATGAAGAAAGAGTTGAGCATGCTGTAAAATTATATAAAAGTGGTTTTGCTCCTTATATTATTTTTTCTTCCGGTTATCAATTCTATTTTAAAGAACCAGATATCATGAAAGCACTTGCTGTTTCACTTGGGGTCCCTGCAGAAAATATTATTATTGAGGAAAAAGCAAATAATACGTATAAAAATGTGCTATACTGTAAGAAAATATTGAATCAAAAAGGTTGGCATAAGATTTTACTCGTAAGTGCCCCATACCATATGAAACGAGTTTCGCTTGTTGTGAATAAGATTGCTCCTGATCTTAAGGTAATATTTGTTCCTATGCCTAATAGTGGTTTTTATAGGCATAACGATTTTTCAATTATGCATCCTAACGAAAGACAGCTTAGCGTTATACAATTTAAATCTTTTATACATGAATATGTGGCGATAATTGTTTATAAATTGAGAGGATTGATTTAGGGTATGCTTATGAGGTTAATTGATAAAAACGGTAGATTATTTGGGAAAATAAATATTATAGATTTTCTGATTGTAGTTTTTTTAGTTGCGTCTTCGCTAGTTATAATCTTAAGGATACAACTTAATCAAAAACTGGGGAAGCAATCCTATGAAGCCAAGGAAGCAGTAGAGATTACTATCCCGGTTAAATTTATTAGATTATCAGCTAATGCAGCAGAAAAGTTAAAGGTTGGAAAGAAAGAATTTGATAATAAGGGAACGGCTATTTCTGAAATAACTTGGCTTGGCGGCACCAGTAGGTATCTGCATACGGTTTTCTTTGATCAGGAAAATAAGAAGCGGATAACTGATGCTCTGTTATTCGAAAGGCCAGCGCGTGTAAAAATAAGAGCTGTTATTATTGATAAACATAGCTATTATAAAGGTACTTTAATAAAATATGACTCTTTGCTTTATTTTAATTTTGATAAACAGGTTTATCTTGCAGTCCCTATTAATGAAGATGAATCTATGGAGACTAGATTACCTGTTCTTATTCGTTTTAAGAATGTTTCCCCGGAAATAGCCAATAATTTTAAAAATTACTATGAATATAATGAATTTGGCAAGGTATCAGGTCGTTTGATTAAGATTGCTTCTAAAAAAATATCACCTAGAACTAGAGCGGATAAAAAGGTGGGTATTCCTCTTAGTTATGATATAGATGTTCTTTTTGAATTGTTTTGCACCGAAAAGAATGGAATGTTTATTTATAATACAGCTCCATTGCGTATCGGAAGCATTATTAATTTGACTACAAACCTACACATGACCGGGGAGCTTATTGAATTTATAAAATGATATCGAGGCGAGTTCTAAAATCCACTTTCTTTATGAGCGCTATTGATAAAAATAAGCAAGTAATCATTAATGCTTTTAGAAATAGTAAGCTTATCTTAATTTTAATTAGCTGTATAGCAAGCCTGTTTTCTTACGAAAAAAATGAATATTATAAAAAAAGTTTTTTTTACCAACAGTTTAATTTAATGAAACGCGATTTTTATCTACATTCTAGATTGTTTCTTTTAGGAATTTTAACATTTGTGCTATTGATAATTATTGTTTTAAAAGTTAGGTAGGAGTATTTTTCGTGATAGGATTTTAGAAATTGGTACTTGCAAACAAGTAGTAACTATATTATTATAATCAAGTTAAATTTTTATAGCTAAAAGGATAATAAATGAAAGTATTAATTACCGGTGGTGCAGGTTTTATTGGTTCGCATCTGACTGAAACTTTGCTCAGTAGCGGAAACAAGGTTTGTATTTTGGATAATCTTTCAACCGGCAGAATTGAAAATGTTGCAAGTTTTAAAACTAATCCTAATTTAGAGTTGGTTATAGGAACTGTCCTTAATGAAGTCTTGGTTGATAAATTAGTTGAGCGTTGCGATGTGATTTTCCATTTAGCAGCAGCCGTAGGCGTTGAGCTAATCGTTAAAAAGCCTTTAGAGTCACTTACGACAAATATAAAAGGAAGCGAGACTGTCCTTGAGATGGCTCACCGCTATAATAAAAAAATACTTATAACTTCGACTTCTGAAATTTATGGGAAGAATGTTAATGGCCCGTTAAAGGAAGACGATGATAGAATTCTTGGTTCACCTTTAAAAACTCGCTGGAGTTATTCTACTGCTAAAGCTGTTGATGAAATGTTGGCTTACGTGTATTGGAAGGAAAAGCAGGTGCCTTCAATCATTGTGCGGCTTTTTAATACTGTTGGCCCGCGCCAAACCGGGTATTATGGTATGGTTATGCCAAGGTTTATTTCTCAAGCTTTAAAAAAGGAGCCTATTACAGTATACGGAACAGGTAAACAGTCAAGGTGTTTTCTCCATGTTGCAGATGTTGTAAAAGCATTAACAAAATTAATTGAAGAGCCGAAAGCAGTAGGAGATGTTTTTAATATTGGCAGTCAAGAGGAGATAACTATAGAAGATTTAGCAAAAAAGATTATTAAAATTACGAAAAGTAATTCAAAGATAGAGTATATCCCCTATGAAAAAGCATACGAGGAAGGTTTCGAAGACATGCAAAAAAGAATTCCTGATACATCTAAAATAAATAAACTAATCGGTTTTGAACCAACGCATTCATTATCTGAGATTATTGAAGATATAGTTAACGATCTGAATAATAAAAAGTCTAAGTAGTTACCTTCCTTGTTTTAGCGTTAAATGAATAAAATAAAAGTTTTAAGGATAATTGCGAGGCTTAATATCGGCGGGCCTGCAATTCACGTTATTTTGCTTTCTGAAGGCTTAAATAAAGATCAGTTTGTTTCTTTGTTGGTGAGCGGATCTGTAAGCCCGAATGAAGGCGATATGTCTTATCTTCTTAAAGGCAAAAACATCTCTTTGTCATTTATCCCCGAATTAAGCCGAGAATTAAATCTTTTAAATGATGCTATTGCGCTTTGGAAAATCTTTAAAATCATAAGAAAAGAAAAGCCGGATATAATACATACTCATACTGCCAAGGCCGGGACTCTTGGCAGGTTAGCAGGGATTCTTTTTAATTCCCTGGTTTTAAATCCAAAAGAAAAAATTAAACTTGTACATACTTTTCATGGGAACGTATTAAGCGGATATTTTGGCAGGTTAAAAACTTCTTTATTCTTAGGGATTGAAAGAATATTCGCATTGTTCACTAATAAAATAATTACGGTAAGTGAATCAAATAAAAAAGAGCTTATTTCTTTAATGATTTGCAAAGAGGATAAGATTGAAGTTATCAAATTAGGTTTTGAATTGGATAAATTTCTAGAAATCAAGCCAAAAGAAGATAAATTCTTAAAAGTAGGTATTGTTGGTAGGCTTGTTCCGGTAAAAAACCATAAGTTATTTATCTATGCCGCTGCAATTTTGTTAAAGAGTTATCCGGGAAATAATCTTGCTTTTGATGTTGTTGGGGATGGAGAATTATCATTAGAACTTAAAAATCTGGCTTTGGATTTAAAAATTTCAGAAAAGCTTAATTTTCATGGTTGGAGAAAAGATTTGAATAACGTGTATTCAGATTTAGATATAGTTGCTTTGACTTCAATAAATGAAGGGACTCCTGTTTCATTGATTGAAGCAATGGCCAGTGGAAGAGCAGTAGTAGCAACTGATGTCGGGGGAGTCAGGGATTTATTAGGAAACAGGATTAATATTGAGATCGTTCCCGATGCGAATTTTGAGATTCTTGAGCGTGGAATTATTGTTAAGCCGCAAGACGTGGCTAGTTTTGCAAAAGCACTAATTTTATTATTGCAGAATGCGCAGCTAAGAAAAGATCTTGGTAGGCGAGCCAGACATTTTGCTGAAAATGAATTTACTAAAGAAAGACTGGTAAATAATATTGAAAATCTATATAATCAATTAATTTGTAAGTAGAATTGGTATTTGGTGTGTGGTATAATAAATTATTATGCGAAACGCCACCTTTTTTTTAATCCCTTTTTTCCTTAGTTTATTTTTTACTCCGATTGTGCGTTTCTTCGCCATGAAGAATGGTTTAATTTCCTATCCTCGTGCTGACCGTTGGCATAAACATCCTACAGCAATCCTTGGTGGTATAGCCATATATCTTTCTGTAATTATCTCTTCTTTATTCTTTGGCCTTTTTAACAGAAGTTCTTTCGGTTTTTTTCTGGGTTTAACTTTTTTATTCGCGGTAGGCCTTATAGACGATAGAATATCTATTCCTCCTTATACTAAGTTATTTATGCAGATTATTGCTGGAGCAATTGCTATTTTCTCAGGCGTTGTTATCGGGCTTCCTTTGCCAACTTATCTGGTTATTCCTTTAACTTTGCTTTGGATTGTTGGTGTAACTAACTCATTTAATCTTCTTGATAATATTGATGGACTTGCCGCTGGGATTGCAGCAATTTCAGCCGGAATGATTTTTGTATCTTCTGTAATTTTTTCAAATAATCCTTTCGGTTTTTACGCATTAATCATTTCTGGAGCGGCTTTGGGATTCTTGCCTTATAATTTTAATCCGGCAAAGATATTTATGGGTGATTGCGGGAGTATGGTTTTAGGGTATTCTTTGGCAGTTATTTCAATCGGGGGGACAGCTAGGCACATTTCCAATTTGTTAATTACCCTTATCGTTCCGGTTTTAATCTTAAGCGTTCCTATCTTTGATACGCTTTTTGTTATGATTTTAAGAAAGATACAGAATAGGCCAATATTTGAAGGTGGTAAGGATCATACTTCGCATCATTTAGTTACTTTAGGTCTATCCCAAAAGAAAACAGTATTGGTTTTATACGGGATAAGTATTGCTTTTGGCGTGATTGCTATTCTGTTCTCCCAGATTAATTTATTCCTTGCTTCAGTAATTGCGTTTTTAGCTGTAGTAATTTTATTATTCTTCGGTCTATTTATCAATGAGGACGTGTCCCGCAAGAATGAATTAAATAGGGTTAGGAAACCAAATGGGTTTGAAAATAAAACATTTATGAATACTTTTGTTTATCATAAGCGCAGGATTGTTGAAGTTATTTTGGATTTTGGGCTTATTTGGCTGGCTTATTCTTCTGCATATATGTTAAGATTTGAAGGATCGATGCTGAATAGTAATTTGCCTTTATTAAAAGATTCCCTTTTAAGTGTTATTTTAATCAAGATGTCGATATTCTTTATCTTTGGGCTTTACCGTGGAGTATGGAGATATGTAAGTATTTCTGATTTGTTAACAATATTTAAGGTAGTTAGCTTAGGGTCAATTGCTTCCATACTTTTCATGACTTTTGTGTTCAGGTTTCATGAATATTCAAGAGCTGTGTTCTTTTTGGATTGGATTCTTCTTCTGTTTTTAGTTTGCGGAACAAGAATTTTATTTAGAATATTAGGCGAGTTCTTTAGCCGTAACAGAGGCGCTGGCTGTAATGTCCTGATCTTTGGGGCAGGAGATACAGGAGAGATGGTGATTAGAGAAATCAAGCGCAATAGAGATCTTCATTATAAGCCGATTGGATTCATTGATGATAATCCTATTAAAAAAGGTAGTAAAATCCAGGGTTTGCCTGTGTTAGGCACAAGGGAAAAGATTAAATCTTTGGTTAAAGAAAATGAAATAAAAGAGGTTTTAATTGCGGTTCCTTCTTTGGGTTTAAACGATCTTTCGGAAATCGTGAAAATTTGTAACTCTTGTGGTGTATCTTACAGAAAAATAAAAGGTATTTTAGATAAAGAAGAGGGTGATGAGTTTGAAAAAAACTAAGATTGTTAATATATTAGATAGCATTACCGTATTTTCAATTTATATCGTTGCATTCCAATTGCCTATTGCAAAAGCAGCAATTGAAATCTTTAGTACTTTGGCAATTGTTTGTTTTATCATTAGAAAGATACTTCAGAGAGAAGGTCTGGAAAGAAGCGTTATTAATTTACCAATTTTTGCGTATTTAGCTATCTGTTTCTTGTCAATTTTTATAAGCAATAATTTAGGCATTAGCACTAGGACCTTCTTTGGGAAGATCTTGCAAGATGTTATGTTTCTTTTTATTGTGGCAGAAACCCTTAATACAGAAGAACGCTTAAAGATTTTTATTTATATTTTTATTTCTTCTTCGCTGCTTTTAGGAATTGATGGAATTTACCAGTTTTTCACGCATAAGGATTTTATTCGTAACCGGCCGTATTTCGGTATTCCAAGGATTCATGCTACATTTTCATCTGCTAATGACTACGGTTGTTATTTAGCAGCACTGCTTCCTTTTAGTGTTGCTGTTTTCTTTGAGGCCTTGCGAAGAAAAATAAAATCTAAATACTTTTTTATAGTTGTTTTTATATTGCTTTTTATTTGTTTAATGCTTACGGTTTCCCGAGGTGCTTGGTTTGCTTTCTTAGGGTCAATTTTATTGATGAGTATTTGGGTTAAAGCCATTTGGATTATTATGGCAGTAATTGGTATAGTCCTGTTAGTTCTAAACCAGTCTTTTTTCCCTTATCTAAGAGAACGCTTGAGCAACTTTTTTGTTTTTTCTGACCAAAGCTCTGGAGATAGAAGAATGATGTGGGAAGCTGCTTTTAAAATGTTTTTGTCAAAACCTTGGCTAGGTGTTGGCATTGGAACGTTCATGTTCAATTTCAAGAATTTTGTTTCTAAAGACTATCCTTTTACAACCCCATATGCTCATAATTGTTATCTTCAGATTGCGTCTGAAATTGGTATTATTGGGCTATTGGCATTTTTGTTGATATTAGGTGCATTTTTTTATAAAAATATTAAAACGCTTAATTTACGTAGCAATAATTACTCTTGGTATATTTTATTAGCTACAACTGCTTCTGTGCTGGGCTATTGTGTACAAATGGTAGTTGATACAATTTTTTATTCTTTGGATTTAGGTATATTATTTTGGCTTCTTCTTGGCTTGGGTATAGCTGCGTCAAGATTAACTATTGGAAAAACTAAGAATATAAACTAAAAAGAATTGAAAGAGCAAAGTTTTACTAAGCCGCTATTTTCCATGAAAAATAGCGGTATTTTTTTTGCAGTCAAGTTTGTTGTGGACTGTGAACTATGGACTAACTATGTTTAACCTGACAGTATTAATAATTGGTTTTAGTGGGCTTGTTGCGCAGGTGTTATTACTGCGTGAACTAATGGTTAATTTTTATGGCAATGAATTAACCTTGGGGATTATTTTGTCTAACTGGTTAGTTTCAGAGGCTATTGGAGCATTTTTGTTTGGAAAGGTTATTGATAGGATAAAGGACAAGATTAAAGTATTTATTATTTTGCAAGTAGTTTTTTCTTTTATGCTCCCGGTTGTCCTTTATTTTTCAAAAGATTTCAAAACGTTCTTAGGTTTGCCTCTGGGGGAGGGGTTGGGGCTTCAGGCTGTATTCATTGTTTCATTTATTGTAATTTTTCCTGTTAGTTTCTGTCATGGTGGTTTATTTAGCTGCGGGAGTAAAATCCAGTCAGTATTTTTTAAGAATATTTCTCCTATAGGTAGATTCTATTTTCTTGAGTTAGTAGGGACAATAATTGGTGGGGTTGTGTTTACTTACCTTTTTATACCTTATTTAAATTCATTTTTTATTGTTTTTGTAATTTTAATAATTAATATTGGGATTTGTTTTTATTTCCTAAGATTTACGAAGCTCAAATTATTAAAGTTTTTTGTTATCTCATCCTTTGTCTTTTGTTTAATATTTGGGTTAAGATTGGATTCAATTAATAAGTCTGCTTTGTTTAACCAATGGAAGGGTTTAAAAGTCCTAGAGAGCAGAAATTCTGTTTATGGAAATATAGTGCTCGCGGCCCAGAAGGAACAGGTCACTTTTTTCTATAATGGCCTTCCGGTTATAACCACGCCTTTTCCTGATAAACAGTTTATTGAGGATTTTGGTAATCTTCCTTTATTGTTTCATGAAAAGCCGCTGGAAGTCTTAATTCTAGGAAGCGGGGCAGGCGGGCTGGTTAATGAAATTATAAAATATCCAATAAAGAATATTGACTATGCAGAACTCGACCCTTTAATCTTGGGAATGCTTAAGAAATATCCTACCAGTTTGACTAAAAATGAATTTTCCGATAAAAGGCTGAGCGTTAAAAATGTAGATGCAAGGCTGTATTTGAGAGAAACTTTAAAGCAGTATGATGTTATTTTAATTGGTTTCTCGGGGCAGCCAGATTTATCAACTAATCGGGTTTTTACAGAAGAGTTTTTTTCTTTATTGAAGCTTAGGTTAAGGCCCGATGGTATTTTTTCGTTTTGGCTCCCCGGATCCTTAAGTTATCTTGGCATTGAGTTGCGCGATATAAATGCTTCAATTTTAAATGCCGCAAAATTGGTTTTTGAACACGTACGAATTGTCCCTGGAGATTATAATATTTTCTTAGCTTCTGATTCTGTGGATTTATTAGAGGTTTCTCCGAATTTAGTCTGGCAAAGAATGAACTCAATGAATATTAGTAGCGCTATAATTAGCCTTGCTTATCTGGAGCATAGGCTAAGCAAAGAGCACGTTGTATGGTTTGATAGCCAATTAGAAAAGGCCTCCTTTGAAATTAATAGTGATTTTAAACCTGTAGCAGTCTACAAAACAGTTACGCTTTGGAATAGGAAATTTTCTCCAATTTTCGCTAAGGCGTTAAATTTTCTTGGAAAAATGAATTTCAGGATAGTGTTTTTTATTGCGTTAGTAATTTCATTAATTATGATTCTCATATATAAAATAAAGAAAGTTTTAAAGTTGCCAATTTGTTATTCTATAGCAACAACTGGTTTTTTTGGGATGTTGATGAGCTTAGTTTTGATCTTTTCTTACCAGACTTTTTATGGCTATTTATATAATAGAATAGGGCTTTTGATTGCGATATATATGGCAGGAGCTGCTTTGGGTGGCTTGTTAATAACTGCTAATTATAAAAAGATAAAAAAAGAATTTTCTTTTTTCTGGAAGTTAGAATTTTCAATAATAGTATTTACCCTAATTTGCGGCTTTATAATTACTAAGGGAATGTATTTAGAAAGGTATTCTTCCTTTATTTTTACTATTCTATTCTTTTTGTCCGGGTTATTTACTGGGCTGGAATTTCCTCTGGCAGCCAAAATGTATCTGGGAGGGAATGATATCATGGTTGGAGAAACTGCTGGAGTGTTATATTTTTGGGATCTTTTAGGAGGCTGTCTTGCAGGATTAATAGGGGGAGTTGTTCTGTTGCCGGTTTTGGGGTTATTCAATACATGTTTAACTATTGCGTTGTTAAAGATAAGTAGCTTGTTTGTATATTCTTTAAGTAGAATTAAAGTGAGTATTGCATAAATTTCCTATTATGGTAAAATAATTTTATGAAGAAGAGCTTGTTTTTAGTTTTCATTTTAGCCATAGTTTTTCCTCCTGGGATATGTTTTTCCCAATATTCTGTGTTAGATGATAGTAAGGTTTTTATTGAGCAGGGGGGACTTAAGCCTGAGAATGTAGAACAGGCTTTTGAGAGAGCTATGAAAAAAGTTGAAAAAGAGAGGACGGAAAAACGTGAAATTTTGACAGGCGAGCTTAAGGCAAGGCTTGATTCTGCTATACAGGAATGGATGAATGAAAAAATTCATAAGAAAAATTCAGAAATTAACAGATTTGTAAATCAAGATTGGTATAAGTCTTCAAAGGTATTACCTGTCCCTCCAATACATGAGGATTATATTTTGAGAGATTTTGCTTATATTGTAGATAGGGCTGATATTATTGAAACTGATTCTATGGCAGCGCCATATAAGGCTCATGTTGTTATGCAAGAAAAGTTGTATTTGGAAAAGAATCACGCTGCAAGTATCAGCTATAGAAATACTTATTTTTATACAGTGACGAGTTTGATTAATTTAAACTTAGAGTATAGAGGCAATCGGTTTGTGGCGATAAACTCCGACGAGAAGCTTACGGGCATTGAAAATCGCGTACCTCAGGATATAGCTTCGAAAATATTGAAACAAGCTTTTGATTAAGAATAAAATCTTGCAAAAAACTCTTGACAAGATATTTTTTTGTTTTATAATTAGCACTCCGAAACATAGAGTGCTAAGATTTGAGCTTTAGTCATAACTAAATTATAAAGGGAGGTGTTACAAATGGATATTAGACCATTAGGCGATAGGGTAGTAATTAAGCCTTTAGAGGCTGAATCTAAAACCAAAGGAGGCATTTTACTTCCTGATACTGCTAAAGAAAAACCGCAAGAGGGTAAAGTAGTTGCTGTAGGAAAAGGTAAGGTTCTGGATAGCGGAGCTGTGCAGGCTTTGGAGGTAAAAGTTGGTGATAAGGTATTATACGGAAAATATTCCGGTAATGAAATCACGACTAAAGAAGGCGAAGAATTATTGATTATGAAAGAAGAAGATATTTTAGCAATAATCAAATAAGTAAAAGGAGAGTGAGTAGAATGGCAAAACAGTTATTATACAGTGATGAAGCCCGCCGCAAGATTCTTAGCGGTGTTGAGCAACTGGCCAGAGCCGTTAAGGTTACTTTAGGGCCAAAGGGCCGCAATGTTGTAATTGATAAGAAATTTGGTTCTCCTACAATTACAAAAGACGGTGTTACAGTGGCAAAAGAAGTTGAATTGGAAGATTCCTTTGAGAATATGGGTGCCCAGATGGTAAAAGAAGTTGCAGAGAAAACTTCTGATATCGCTGGCGATGGAACCACTACAGCTACAGTTTTAGCTGAAGCAATCTATCGTGAAGGCTTGAAGAATGTTACAGCAGGGTCAAACCCGATGTCGTTAAAAAGGGGTATTGAGAAAGCTGTTGAGAGAGTAGTTGAGGATTTAAGCAAACTTTCTACTCCTATTAAAGATAAAAAAGAAATTGCTCAGGTTGCTTCAATTGCAGCTAATTCTGATACAGCAATTGGCGAGTTAATTGCCGAAGCAATGGATAAAGTAGGAAAAGACGGAGTTATTACTGTTGAAGAAGCTAAGTCAACAGCAACTACATTAGAAGTTGTTGAAGGTATGCAATTTGATCAAGGATATCTTTCTCCGTATTTTGTTACCGACGCAGAGAGAATGGAAGTACTTTTAGAGGATCCGTATATCCTTATATATGAGAAGAAGATTTCTTCTATTAAGGATATCCTTCCAATGTTGGAGAAAATTGCACGTACCGGAAAACCGCTTTTGATTATTGCTGAAGAAGTTGACGGTGAGGCTCTTGCTACATTAGTAGTAAATAAGATCCGTGGGACATTTGTTGCTTGCGCAGTTAAAGCTCCGGGTTATGGAGATAGGCGTAAAGCAATGCTTGAAGATATTGCTATTCTTACCGGTGGTAAAGCAATAACTGAGGATTTGGGGATAAAATTAGAGAGTGTTGATGTTGATGAGTTAGGACGCGCTAAAAAAGTTAAAATTGATAAAGAGAATACAACGATAGTTGAAGGTGCAGGTAAAGATGCGGCAATCAAAGCAAGAGTCGCCCAGCTTAAAAAACAGATAGACGATACTGATTCAGATTATGATAAAGAAAAGCTTCAGGAACGTTTAGCTAAATTAGCTGGCGGAGTTGCTGTTATCAATGTAGGCGCTGCAACCGAAACCGAAATGAAAGAGAAAAAGGCAAGAGTTGAAGATGCTTTGCATGCGACAAGAGCTGCTTCTCAGGAAGGTATTGTTCCTGGAGGTGGAGTTGCTTTAGTTCGTTCGATTCCCGGCCTTGAGAAAATGAAACTTGAAGGTGATGAGAAGATCGGAGCTGATATTGTAAAAAGAGCAATTGAAGAGCCGCTAAGACAGATTGCGCAAAACGCCGGTCTTGAGGGTTCTGTGGTTGTTCAACGCATAAAGCAGGAAAAAGCAAATATCGGATATGATGTGAATCAGAATGAATATGTTGATATGATTGAAGCGGGTGTCATTGATCCAACAAAAGTAACTCGTTCTGCTTTACAAAATGCAGCAAGTATCGCAGCCTTGTTACTTACTACTGAAACAGTGATTACTGATAAACCTGAAAAGGAAGATAAAATGCCGCCTATGCCACCAGGAGGAATGGGTGGAGGTATGGGGGGAATGTATTAAAAAGAAGTAAGAAATTGAAATAAAAGTAAAAATGGGGTCGGAATTATTTTGAAGCTAAAATAAATCTGGCCCCATTTTCTTATTGACAAAGTGTCGGTATTATTATAAAATTAATATCTAAATTCTAATACAATATTTATTAAAAGCACATAATCTGTTGATTTGTAATAGGTTATGAATATTGACCCTAATCCTAGCGGATGGATTGGGGTGAGCTTGTGCTCAAAGGAGAAAATTAAAAATGGCAGAGTGGATAGGAATAGGAAGGCGAGCTCGTAGATGTTATGGTTTTGATGAAATTGCGCTTGTCCCAGGCGCGCAAACAGTTAATCCTAATGAGGTAAATATTTCTTTTGAAATTGATGGTAAGAAGTTTAAAGTTCCTATTCTAGCCGCTGCGATGGACGGCGTAGTTGATGTTAAATTTGCGATTGAAATGTCCGAGCTTGGTGGTATAGCTGTTTTAAATCTTGACGGCGTTCAGACTCGTTATGAGAATCCCGATAGCGTTTTGGAACAGATTTCCAAAGCAACTCCTCAAAAAGCCACAGAATTGATTCAGTCAGTTTATACGACACCGATAAAAGAGAAATTAGTTACTAAGCGTGTTGCTGAAATAAAAAAGAAGAAGGGGACTGCAGTTGTAAGTTGTATCCCTGCTCATGCCGAGAAATTCTCTAAATTAGCAATAGCTGCGGGTGCTGATATGTTTGTAGTTCAGTCTACTGTGACTACAACTAAACACATCGCAAAGGAATACAAAAGCCTTGATTTATTTAAATTCTGCAAACAAACCAAAATCCCAGTTATTATAGGTAATTGTGTTACTTATGAGACAACTGTTGGTTTAATGGAGACTGGAGCTGCAGCTTTATTAATTGGCGTTGGCCCAGGCGCAGCTTGCACAACCAGAGGAGTATTGGGGATTGGAGTCCCTCAGGTTACAGCAACAGTAGATGCAGCAGCTGCAAGAGATTTTCATTTTAAGAGAACCGGTAAATATGTTTCAATAATTACTGATGGCGGGATGAATCGCGGTGGGGATATCTGTAGGGCAATTGCCTGCGGAGCAGATGCGGTAATGATTGGCTCAAGTTTTGCAAGGGCAAAAGAAGCTCCGGGAAGAGGTTATCATTGGGGTATGGCTACATCTCATGTGAACCTGCCTCGCGGAACCCGTATTTATGTCGGGACTACAGGTACGCTTAAAGAAATTCTTTTTGGCCCTGCAAGAGTTGACGATGGGTCGCAGAATCTTATGGGAGCTTTAAAAACTTCCATGGGCTCATTAGGGGCATCTAATGTAAAAGAGATGCATGATGTGGAAATAATCATTGCTCCTTCGATCCAGACAGAAGGCAAAATATTCCAAGCTTCACAAAAAGTAGGAATGGGAAAATGACAAGACAAACAGTAGTAATATTAGATTTTGGTTCACAGTATACCCAGTTAATTGCACGTAGGGTTAGAGAAAATAAAGTATTCTCTAAGATTGTTCCGTTTAATATGAGCGCCAAAGAAATTGCAAGTTTAAACCCTAAAGGATTGATACTTTCCGGAGGCCCTGCTTCCGTAATAGATAAAAAGAAAAGCCCTTATCCTGATAAAGGAATCTTTAAGTTAGGGGTTCCTATTTTAGGGATTTGTTATGGGATGCAGGTTATTTCGGAGATGCTTGGTGGGAAGGTTAGACATACTAAGAGCCGTGAATTCGGTAAAGCGGAACTTTTTATTGATGATAACCGTGACCTTTTTAGCCATTTACCCGGAAATTTTACCTGTTGGGCTAGTCATGGAGATTATGTAACTAAGCTTCCTTCGGGATTCCGTACTATAGCGCATACTCTTAACTCTCCGATTGCTGCGATTTCTAGCAAACAAAAAAAGATTTACGGAGTGCAGTTTCATCCGGAGGTAACGCATACCGACAAAGGAAATCAGATCCTAAGCAACTTCTTATTTAGAATTTGCGGATGCCTTTCCCGCTGGACAATGCAATCTTTCATTAAAGAATCAACTGAAAATACTAAAAAGCTCCTTGGTAAGGATAAGGTTGTTTTAGGTTTGTCAGGAGGGGTTGATTCTTCAGTTGCCGCATTGCTACTACACAAGGCAATCGGTAAGAATCTCCGTTGTATTTTTATAGATAACGGGCTTTTAAGAAAAGATGAGCCGCAGCAGATAAAGAATATTTTCCGCAATATGTATCATCTGAATTTAGATTATGTAGATAGAAGTAAAAGGTTCCTTGTGCGTCTTAAAGGCGTTACGGATCCGGAAGAAAAAAGAAAAATTATTGGTGATGAGTTTGTTAAGGTTTTTGAAGAAGAAGCTGATAAAGTAAAGGGAGTTAAATTTTTAGGGCAAGGTACTTTGTATCCGGATGTAATAGAGTCAATATCTGTTACCGGAGCGCCTTCCAGCAGGATTAAAAGCCATCATAACGTCGGTGGTTTGCCGGCTCACATGAAGCTAAAATTGGTTGAACCATTAAGAGATTTATTTAAAGATGAAGTCCGACAGATCGGGAAAGAATTAGGTTTGCCTGAAGCTATACTTTTCCGTCAGCCTTTCCCCGGACCTGGCCTTGCGATAAGGATTATCGGCGAGATTACTCAAGAGAGGCTTGATGTGTTAAGAGAAGTAGATTTAAGGGTTATTGAAGAGATAAGAAAAGCAGGATTGTATGAACAAATCTGGCAGTCATTTGCGATTTTGCTTCCAATAAAAAGCGTTGGAGTAATGGGTGATGAACGCACCTATGAAAATGTTGTAGCAATAAGATGTGTTTCTAGCTTTGACGGTATGACTGCTGACTGGGTTAAACTACCCTATGAAATCATGGAAAGAATTTCCAACCGCATAATCAACGAAGTAAAAGGCGTTAACCGCGTTGTTTATGATATTAGTTCTAAACCACCTGCTACTATTGAGTGGGAATAAGATAGTAATAAAAAAACGTCAAAATGACACAAGGCCACAAGTAACAAGTTTTAGATAACATGTTGGCCTAGTTACTTTGTGACCCATAGCTATCACGTATCATTATGCCGCATTCCGATTTTATCCATCTCCACGTCCACACGCAATTTAGCCTTCTTGACGGCGCTTGCCGCTTACCTGAGTTATTAAATCTTGCCAAAGAATACAAGATGGATTCTTTGGCTATCACAGATCATGGTAATATGTTCGGCGCTATTGAATTCTATCAGGAAGCGCAAAAGGCAGGGATTAAGCCAATTATCGGGTGTGAATTTTATGTTGCTCCCGGAAGCAGGCTTGATAAAACTTCTGTTGGGATAGATGAAGCCGCCTACCATTTAATACTTCTTGCTAAGGATGAATTAGGATATCAAAATTTAATGAAGCTGGTTTCTAAGGCTTATTTAGAAGGTTTTTATTATCGGCCGCGTATAGATAAAGAAATCCTTTCGCAATATTCTAAAGGGCTTATAGGATTAACTGCTTGCCTTAAAGGAGAAATACCTTCTTTAATTCAGCAGAAGCGTTTTAACGACGCACTAAAAACTGCTGATATTTATCTGAACATATTGGGTAAATCTAATTTTTTCCTTGAGCTGCAGGCTAATTCAATACCGGAACAAAAAAAAGTTAATGAAGGGTTAGTAAAGATTTCTAACGAATTAAAAATCCCGCTTGTTGCAACCAATGACGTGCACTATTTGACTAAAGAAAGAGCGCTCAGCCACGAAGCGCTTCTTTGCATCCAAACTCAAACTACTCTCGACGACCCTAATCGTATGCGTTTTCAAACTGAAGAGTTTTACTTTAGATCCCCTCAGGAAATGATCAATATTTTTAAGGATTATCCTCAAGCTATCGCTAACACATTGGAAATTGCCCATCGCTGTAATCTTGAACTAGATTTTTCAAAATTGCATTTGCCGAAATATGACCCGCCTGAAGGTTTAACTAAGGAAGATTTTTTGTTGCAGCTTTGTGAAAAAGGGCTAGAGAGAAGGTATAAAGGGGTAAATCCCGCTATTCAAGAACGCCTTAACCACGAGTTAAAAATTATTAAGAACATGGGTTATGTAAGTTATTTTTTGATAGTTTGGGATTTTATTAATTATGCTAAGAGCCAAGGAATTCCTGTTGGTCCGGGAAGAGGTTCTGCTGCGGGAAGTATCGTAAGTTATTTATTAGGGATTACCGATATTAACCCTTTGGAATACGGGCTTTTGTTTGAGAGGTTCTTGAATCCTGATCGTATTGGGATGCCCGATATAGATATAGACTTTTGTTATGAAAGGCGCCAGGAAGTAATTGATTATGTTACTAATAAATATGGCAGACAGAATGTAGCGCAGATTATTACTTTTGGTACCATGCAAGCTCGCGGTGTAGTCAGGGATGTAGGTAGGGTAATGGGTATTGCATATGCTGATGTTGACCGGCTCGCAAAATTAATCCCTCCTGAACCAAACACGACTTTAAAAGACGCTTTAGATAATGAGCCGGAATTAAATAATCTTACTAAAAGCGATCCTCAGATAACAAAACTTACTAATATCGCGCTTTCTTTGGAAGGCTTAAACCGCCATGCGTCAATTCACGCGGCAGGAGTTGTAATAGGAGATAAGCCGCTTGATAATTACAGCCCGCTATTTAAGACTAGCGACGACCAAGTGACTACGGGTTATAGTATGGGTGCTTTAGAGAAGATTGGTTTGCTTAAGATGGATTTTCTTGGTTTAAGAACCCTTACCGTTATTGACCAAACAACAAAGATTATTAAAGAAACGAAAGGCAGAGATATTGATTTAGATAATATTGCTCTTGATGATAAGAATACGTATAAACTTTTGAGTAATGCTAAAACTATAGGGGTGTTCCAAGTAGAAAGTTCCGGAATGCGCGATTTATTAAGAAAGCTCGAGCCGGAACGTTTTGAAGATTTAATTGCTCTTTTGGCTTTGTATAGGCCGGGCCCCATCGGAAGCGGGATGCTAGATGATTTTATTAAAAGAAAACATAATCTTATTTCAATCAAATATGAACACCCCAAGTTAGAAACAATCCTAAAAGAAACTTACGGGATTATGGTTTATCAAGAGCAGATTATGCAAATCGCTTCTGTCCTAGCTGGATTTAGCCTTGCACAAGCCGATCTTTTGCGTAAGGCGATGGGTAAGAAGATCCCTGAGGTTATGGAAAAAGAGCGTAAAAATTTCATTACAGGTTGTGTTAAAAACGGCGTTAAAGAAAGTATCGCTGCTAAGATTTTTGATTTGATAGAATATTTTTCCGGGTATGGATTTAATAAATCGCATAGCGCTGCGTATGCTTTAATTTCTTACCGAACAGCATATCTTAAGGCAAATTTTCCTGTTGAATTTATGACAGCGTTACTTACTTCAGAACGTGACAATACAGATAAGATTGTAGAATATGTAAATGAGGCTAACCGTATGGGCCTTCAGATGTTGCCTCCAGACATAAATGAAAGTAGTGCGTTATTTAAAGTAATAGACGATAAAACCATCCGTTTCGGCTTATTGGCAGTCAAGAATGTTGGAGCAGGTGCGATTGATTCTATCATTGAAGCAAGAAAGAACGGGAAATTTGTTTCTCTTGAAGACATGTGTCAGAGAATAGATTTAAGGCTTGTAAATAAAAAAGTATTAGAGAGTTTGATAAAATGCGGTGCCTTGGATTCTTTTTCTATGCCGCGTGCTCAAATGTTTGCTGGCTTAGAGCAGATACTAGAGCAATCTTCAAAGCTGCAAAAAGAGCGTTCAACAGGGCAACTTTCATTTTTTGACCAGAATTTAAGCCAGGATGCTTTTAAGAAATCTAAATTAAATCTCCCCCAGGTTAGAGAATGGCCTGAGCCGCAAATTTTGTCTTTTGAAAAAGATATGTTAGGTTTTTATGTGAGCGGGCATCCTTTGGCCAGGTATGCAGGGCAATTGCGGCGTTTTGCTTCTACTTCAATTGCAAATCTGTCACTTTGTAAAGATGAAGAAGAAGTGAAGATTGTAGGGTTGATTGCGAAAATAAAAAACACTTTGACTCGGGCTAAGCAAGAGAAAATGGCAATCTTGAAACTTGAAGATTTGGAAGGTTCAGTTGAAGCTTTGGTTTTCCCTCGGTCTTATCAGAAGGTTTCCCGATATATCCAACCAAATACGGTTGTGTTGGCAAGAGGAACCCTTAATCTTAAGGAAGATACTCCTAAGCTTTTAATAAATGATTTGTTTCCTATGGAGCAGGTTTATAGCCTTATTTCAGCAATTAATATTAATTTATCCGGAATGCAGGAAAACCTCTTTTTATCCCTAAAGGAATTATTAAGCTTAAACCGCGGGCAAACACCTGTTTATCTGCATTTAAATACTCCTTCAAAGTCAAAAGTACAGTTTGTAGTCGGGGAAAATCTTTATGTAAGCCCTAGTGAGAAACTTATCCAGGATGCAGTTGAACTACTAGGTGAAGATAAGTTGTCGATAGTAATATAGGTTATCCCGATAGCTAATCGCTTCGAAAATTTGTTCCAAATTTTCTCGCAGCTATCGGGATTAATTCGGGCATATAACTTACGTTTACTCGCTTCGCTCGTTCCGTAAGTTATGCCCTCATTAAAAAAACCCCTTGACAACGTAACTTTTTGTTTGTATTATACTTACAAACATTGTTATGCTCAAAAAGGGGGCTGTATATGACAAAAAAAGATATAATTTTAAAAGTTTCTGATGAAACCAACTTAAAACAAATAGATGTTAAAAAAGTTGTGCAAAGGACTTTTGACTGCATTACAGAAGCCTTGGTTAGAGGAGAAAAGATTGAGCTGCGTAATTTCGGCGTGTTCAAAATTAAACAAAGAAAAAGCCGCACTGGCAGAAATCCTCGCACTGGCCAGGTAGTACCGGTCCCTCCCAGGAAAGTTGTTGTCTTTAAGCCAGGCTTAGAGATGAAAAAAGAAATAAAATAACCCTTCTCGCCTTAAAAAAATATGTTTAAAAGAGTTCCGGGAACAAAAGACATTCTTGTGCAAGAAGTTTATTCTTGGCAGGAAATAGAAAAAATCAGCCGTTCGGTTTTTTCTATATTTAATTATTGTGAAATCAGGCCGCCGGTAATTGAGGATGCCAGCCTTTTTAACCGTTCTTTGGGTGAATTCACCGAGATCGTTCAGAAGCAGATGTTCCTTATACGTAATCAGGAAGATTTGTACGCCCTGCGTCCGGAAGGAACTGCGTCTATTGTACGTGCTTATGTTGAGAATAACCTCGATAAGACAGCGGGTTTAAAGAAGTTTTATTATATGGGCCCAATGTTCCGCCTTGAGCGGCCGCAAAAAGGGCGTCTTCGCCAGTTTCATCATATAGGAATAGAAGTTATTGGTTCATCTCAAGCCGAAGTAGATGTTGAGGTAATCAGCCTTGCGGACAAATTGCTTAAGTCTTATCAGGTTTCGGGTTACGAAATCAAGATAAACACTTTAGGTTGCGTAAAAGATAAGAAAGAATTGGTTAATTTGTTGCAAAAGGATTTACGTGGTAAACTAGATTCGCTTTGCCCGGAGTGCAAAGTAAGGTTTGACCACAATATTTTAAGAATACTTGATTGCAAGAATGAATCTTGCAAGAAAATAATAGAAGAGTTGAGCATCGGCGATAGGCATCTTTGCGAGGATTGTAAAAACCATTTTAAAAGAGTTTTAACCGGGCTGGATGCTTTAAAAATTAAATATGAGGTTTTGCCGACGCTTGTCCGGGGGCTTGATTATTACACTCAAACTGTTTTTGAGGTGAAACATAAAGATTTAGGTTCGCAGGATGCAATTGGTGCAGGCGGAAGGTATGATAATCTAGTTAAAGAATTAGGCGGCGAGCAAACCGGGGCAATCGGCTTTGCTTTTGGTGTTGAAAGATTGATGTTGGTTTCAAAATTGCAAAATCAAAAGATTCCTAAGAACCTGGTTTTTGTAATTACCTTAGGAGATGAGGCTAAGGCGCAAGGATTAGTGTTATTAAATAATCTGCGTAATGCAGGAATACCCGCTGATACGGATTATGAGGGGAAATCGCTTAAGGGAGCAATGCGTTTGGCTAATGATTTAGAAGCGAAATACGTTTTAATCTTGGGGGATAATGAAATAAAGAAGAATGTTGTTATGCTTAAGGATATGGCTTCAGGCGAACAAAAGGAAATTGGTATATCAAATTTAATCTCCGAGTTAAGGAGTAACAGTTAGGAGTTTTTTATGCTACGCGATCATACATGTGGTGAATTAAATGCTAGTAATGTGGGGGAAGTTGTAACTTTATGCGGTTGGGTTGCAAACAGGCGTGACCATGGAAAGCTTATTTTTATAGATATACGTGATAGATACGGGCTTACTCAGGTTACCTTTATTCCAAAAGAAGCAGGCGAATCTTATAAGATAGCGCAGGAATTAAGATCTGAGTTTGTTATTAAAGTAGTTGGATCTGTAAATAAGCGTCCGGGGAACACAGTTAATCCTAAATTAGCTACCGGTGAAATTGAAGTCCTAGCCAAGAATGTAGAGATTTTGAATCCCAGCCTTACGCCTCCTTTTGAGATAGAAGATACCCTTGAGGTTACAGAAGAGATGCGGCTTAAATATCGTTACCTTGATTTAAGAAGAAACAAGGTTCTTACTAATTTTATGCTAAGGAGTATTGTCTATAAAATTACAAGGAATTTTCTGGATAAGGAAGGCTTTATTGAATGCGAAACTCCTATTCTTACAAAGTCTACTCCGGAAGGGGCACGTGATTATTTGGTCCCATCTAGACTTAATCCGGGGCAATTCTTTGCTCTCCCGCAGTCGCCGCAGCTATTTAAACAAATTTTAATGGTTGCAGGGATTGATAGGTATTATCAAATTGCAAAATGTTTCCGCGATGAAGATTTGCGCGCTGACAGACAACCAGAATTTACTCAGTTAGACTTAGAGATGTCTTTCCCAAATGAAGAAGATATTTTTTCTATAATGGAAAGATTGATGCAACTAATCTTCAAAGAAGGAAAAGGCATTGATATAAAAATACCATTTCCCCGGATGACTTATCAGGAAGCGCAGGATAAGTATAAAAATGATAAGCCTGATTTGAGGGAAAGTTCGGGGCTTGAATTTGCTTTTGTCTGGGTTGTTGATTTTCCTCTTTTTAAATATAACGAAGAGGAGAAGCGTTGGGAGAGCGAGCATCATCCTTTTACTGCGCCTGCTCAAACGGATTTAGATTTCTTGGAGGCTTCTCCTGAAAAAGTAAAATCACGTTCTTATGATTTAGTACTTAATGGTATGGAGATTGGCTCAGGTTCAATAAGAATCCATGATCAGAAATTACAGGAAAAGATTTTTAATATTATCGGTATTGATAAGGAACAAGCTAGGACACGTTTTGGCTTCTTGTTGGAAGCTTTTCAATTCGGCGCTCCACCTCATGGAGGGTTTGCTTTTGGGATGGATAGGCTACTTGCGATTTTGTCCAAGGAATCAAGCATTAGGGAGGTCATTGCTTTCCCTAAGACCCAAAAGGCATTTTGTCCGTTAACCAGTGCGCCTTCGGATGTAGATGAAAAACAGTTAAAGGAGTTAGGGATTAATTTAAGAAAAATAAATAAAGGGGAGGAAAAATGAAAAAGGCAAAGATAATTTATTTGTTGGGTTTTTCATTGGTTTTTGTGTTATCGGGTTGCGTTGTAAGAACGTATCCTTTAACTAAAGATAGAATTGATCAGGATTTATCCGGGGGTAATAGAGGATATATTAAAGGTGCTGCTCCTGCAGAAGAAACTCTGGGGAAGAAAACAGACCGCACAACGCAGGTTGTAGAAGTTGAATTACATTCTCCTCTTAAATTTGAGTTTAAGAAATGGTGGAAAAAGCCAGCTAAAAAAGTAGAAACTGAAGGCAATCGTGGATATATAACTCAAAGCGTAGTTCCGGAAATAATTGAAACACCCGCGTCTTGCGAACCAGTATTTGAAAAATACGTTGTTCAGAAGAATGATACATTACAGAAAATTTCCATGAAGTATTATGGCACAACTAAGAAATGGATGAAGATTTACGATGCCAATAAAGATACATTAAAGAGCCCAAATAGTATTCGTCCCGGTAAAACTATAAATATCCCTGTTTTGCCTGAATTAAAATCTCAAACTCAAGGCATGACAGAGCCTACTGAGAATTTGAAATAATTTGTTAAAGCCAAGAAAGCTGTCTTAAAGAATGGAAAAATCAATAAAAATTCAGTCTCATCAGGAGGCGCAGCTCATTTTTGGCCCGCATGATGAATATCTCAAGCTGCTTGAAAAAGAATTTAAGGTAAAGCTTGCTATTCGTGGTGAATACTTAAAGTTAAGCGGCACAGCTACGAATATAAAGAAAATCCAAGGGTTAATTGAATTCATCCTGCATGCTTTTAGATCAGGTTCTACAGATTTAGGCAGGGCGGATTTACATTCGTTAATCTTAAATTTTAAGAAAGGCAAGATTGACGCCAAAGAAAAGATTGAGCTAACCTCTAATCGGGTTTTTAGCGGGAGCAATATCGGGCCAAAGACAAAAGGCCAGATTGAGTATTTTGACGCGATAAAAAAATACGACATAGTTTTTGGAATTGGCCCGGCTGGGACAGGAAAGACTTATTTGGCTATGGCTTCTGCGGTTGAGGCTTTAAAGAAACAACAAGTCCGCCGAATTATTCTTACCCGCCCGGCAATTGAAGCAGGTGAATCTCTGGGGTTTTTGCCCGGTGATTTACAGGAGAAGATTGCTCCTTATTTAAGGCCTCTTTATGACGCGCTTTATGATATGGTAGAGGCTGAACGCATTGAAAAATACCTTGAGACTGGGATTGTTGAGGTAGCTCCTTTAGCCTATATGAGAGGTAGGACACTAAACGACGCCTTTATTATCCTTGATGAAGCGCAAAATTGCACAGCAGAGCAAATGAAAATGTTTTTGACTCGCCTTGGTTTTGATTCAAAAGCTGTTATTACCGGGGATATCACTCAAAGCGACCTTCCGGAAGGCAAGCCTATCGGCTTGCTTCAAGCACAGGATATCTTAAGCGATATTGAAGGGATCAAATTTATTTATTTTTCCGGAACAGACGTAGTAAGGCATGCACTTGTACAAAGAATTATTGAAGCATATGACGCTTTTGGCAGGAAATAGTTAAATATGGGGAAATATATTATTTTTAAGAAAATTAGATTTGTATTCGGCGTTGTGCTTTTATTTCTAGTTAGTTTAGTTCTGCAGCTTAATTTGGTTATCCCCGCATTTCTTCTTTCCTTAGTTGTTTATATTAAATTCCGCGATTCGTATTTGGAGAATTATAGTATTCTTAGCTTGACCCTTTTATTTGTTATCCCTGTAGTAGCTACATATTTTATAGTAAATCAAAGCTGGTCAAGAGCGTATATACCTTTTTGTATTATACCAATGCTTACAACCCTTCTTTTTAACCAGCTTGAACTTTCTTTATTAATTACCCTTGCTGTTTCTTTTACTGTTGCTTCAATTTCAGGAAATCACTTGCATTTAGGAATTTTATTTTTTGTTAGTGGTATATTGTCCAGCATCTTAGTTTTAAACGCCCGTAAACGAAGCAGGGTCATTAAAGCGGGTTTTGTTATCGGTATCACTCAGGGTGTATTATTATTTTTTGTAGATTCTTACTGGTCTTTGCCTCAGAAATATTATTTAGGAAGTTATCTGGGTATTATGGTTAACGGCCTAATTTCTAGTATTATAGTTTTGGGAGTGCTGCCTGTTTTTGAGTATCTTTTTAAAACTGCAACAAACATAAGCCTTTTGGAACTTGCGGATTCAAACCATCCGCTTTTGCAGCGACTTATTATGGAAGCTCCCGGAACATATCATCATAGCCTTATTGTTGGGAATCTTTCGGAGAGCGCTTGCCATGCAATCGGGGCAAATCCATTATTGGCAAGAATCGGCGCTTATTATCACGATATCGGTAAATTGCATAAGCCTGATTATTTCAGCGAGAATCAGAGCATAGATCATAGCAGGCACGATGAATTAGCTCCTTCAATGAGCAAGCTGGTGATTATGAACCATGTTAAAGAAGGGGTAGAATTAGCTAAGAAATACCATCTTAATCCGGTTTTATTGGATTTTATTCAGCAACACCATGGCAATAGCCTGGTTTATTATTTCTACAGGCGCGCTCTTGAGAATTTGGAAGAAAAAGACCAGGAAGTGGAAGAAGAAGGTTTTCGTTATCCCGGCCCAAAACCGAATACCAAAGAAACAGCAGTTGTTTTATTGGCTGATTCAGTGGAGGCAGCAACACGCGCGATGAGGGATCCAAATCCGGCTAAGATTGAGGAAGTGGTGCATAAAATTATAAATAATAAGTTTATCGATGGACAGCTTGATGAGTGCGATTTAACACTAAAAGATTTAGAAAAGATTTCAGCTGTATTTATCAGAATATTGGGCGGCATATATCATAGCCGTGTTTCCTATCCGGAAGAATCCAAAAGTGAATCTAGCTAAGAATCCAAGGCACATCAACAACAAAAAGCCTCCTAAAGTATTAACTATAATAATAAGAAATCTACAAAACAAAGTTTTAATTTCATCCCTTGGCATAAAAAAAGCCGTTCTTTCTACAATAACCTTGTTACAACCGGGAATAAAAGGTGAAATTTCTATTTGTTTTGTAAATGATGAAAAGATCAAGAAATTTAACCGTAAATATATAGGCAGTAATTATCCTACGGATGTGATTGCTTTTGATATCTCAGAAGAGAAAAACGTTTTACTATCGGATATCCTAGTTTCTTCTGATGCAGCAATCCGTAATGCAAAAACATATGAGACTTCGCCAAAATATGAGCTTTATCTTTATGTGGTCCATGGGGTGTTGCATCTTTTGGGTTTTGATGATAAGACCGTAAAGGAACGGGATTTAATGCAGAAGAAAGCTGAAACAATTCTACTAAGATTGGGTCTAAAGAATGTCAATACATAAGACTGAAGCTTTAGTTTTAAGAAAGCGAGATTTTCGGGAAACTTCAATAATCGCTGAGTTTTTTACAAGAGATTACGGAAAGATTAACGGTATCTTAAAAGGCATCAGAAATACCCCGGGTAAATTTGCTAGCGACATTGAGCCGTTTTCTCACAATGAAATTATTTTTTATAAAAGCAGAAGTTCGTCATTGCATTTGGTCAGCCAAGCCGATAAAAAGAACCATTTCGCCCCGATCAGGCAGCATATTGTAAAAACCGGGATGAGTGGTTTTATGATGGAGCTAATCGGCGCCGTAATGCAGGAAGAAGATAAGAATGAGGAAGTGTTTGATTTAGGGTTAAATTGCCTTAGCGAATTAAGCTTAACGAGCAACCCGGAAAAAGTAATGACTATTTTTAAGATTAAAATGTTATCGCTATCCGGTTTTAAGCCGCATTTTGATTCCTGCGTTTCATGTTCGCAGAAAGTATCCGGCCAGGCAAAGTTTAGCCTTATGTTAGGAGGGCTTTTGTGTCCCAAGTGCAGCCATAAAGATTCCTCGTGCCGTATGATTTTCCGGGGAACGATAGCTTCTATTTTACATATTGAAAGAAATGATTTCCGGAGTAATCTTAATCTAGGATTAAACCCGCAGATAAAAAAAGAATTGGATATGATATTGAATGCATTTTTAAATTTTCATCTTGAGCGGGAATTAAAATCGCAGAAGGTTTTAAATAAACTGGAAAACTTCTCTTTGGCTGTTAAATAGCCGGATAGGGAGGAAATATGAAGATTGTTATTGTTGGCCCCGGAGCAATGGGTTGTTTGTTCGCAGCTTTTTTAGCCCAGAAGACTAAAGAGGAAATTTGGCTGCTTGATAAGAATAAAGAGCGGGCGCAGAGGATTAATCAAAGCGGTGTAATGGTTGAAGGGCTTTCAGGGAATTGGCAAATTAAGGTAAAGGCTACTGCTGACGCCAAAGAGATTGGTAAGGCTGATTTAGTAATGATTTGTGTCAAATCATATGATACAAAAGAAGCAATCACGGAAGCCAAGACGCTTTTTACCGATAAGACCGCCGTTGTTACTTTGCAAAATGGGATAGGAAATCTTGAGATTATTGGTGAGGTTGTTGGGGATGCGGATATGGTGATTGCCGGTACGACAAATCTAGGCTCAACCTTGATAAGCGAAGGAAAGGTCAGGTTTGCCGGTAAAGGTGAGACGGCGATTGGTCGTCTTGATGGAAAAACTCCGGTTGAGATGCGTTTAATTCGTGAGATTTTTAATAAAATTGGTTTTGAAACTAAAATCTCCCGTGATATTAAAGGGCTCTTGTGGTCTAAGTTAATTATCAATGTTGGGATTAATCCACTTACTGCTGTTACGCGCCTTAATAACGGAGGGCTTATGGAATTTGAGGGAACGCGTAAAGTTTTAAGAGAGGCTGTTACTGAAGCGGTTCGCATCGCAAAGAGAAAAAGGATAAAGTTGATTTTTGATGACCCTTTGGCAAAGGTTGAAGCGGTTTGTGAGGCAACTGCAGCTAACGTATCAAGTATGCTTCAAGATGTTCTGCGTAAAAAACGCACGGAGATAGATTTCATTAATGGAGTCATTGTAAGGTTGGGCCAGGAATTAGGCATCTCTGTCCCGGCAAATTCAATGTTGGTTGATTTAGTTAAGACTATTGAGGCAAGTTATAATTTTGCGGTAGAAAGATAGTATATCAATAGTTTAATGAATCTGCCGTCTTTTCTCGTTCAAATTAGACTTTGCTTTATGGTTTTCGCTTCCGTGCACTCAAAAATTTTTGCCGTCGGCTGCGGTTTATCCCCTTCGGGGATTTCGCCAGTAGGATTGTATAGGGGCTCAACGTCGTCGCTTCGGCTTAGCGTTCTTAAAAAAAAGCCGTCCTACGCTCCTCGTAAATCCTTTCCGACATTTGCCAAAAATTTTCTAATGTGCCTCCAGCAAAAACCATAAAGCTATAACAGTTTGCATAGTAATAAGCGTTTCAGCGGATGCCTTGGCTTGATTCTCGCAGCATGTAGTTTGTGCGAGCGGCCATGGTTCACCCGCTATAAACTCCAGTGAGAGCGAGCGCAAACTCCAAGCGAGTCCCGCCACGGTGGGGCGGGACGAGCGGTGCTGCGAGAACAAGACAAGGCAGACGCGAAAGTAATAGGTAAATTAAATGTATTCCCCAAAAATAAGAAAACTACTCATAATATTCCTCATTATCGGTTGGGCGGGAACTGCTGTTTTTTTAAGTTCGCGTAAACCGGTTAAGCCTAAATCGTTGACTAGCCCGGATGTATCAATATCATCTATTAATTCCAAGAGAACTGTTGAGCTGCTAAGTGAAGCTATTGCGTGCTTGAAGCTGCGTAAGGACAATGAAGGATTAGCGCTTTTTAATGAAGTCCTTGCAATGGATCCTTTTAACCTGGATGCCCTTTGGGGAAAAGCAGAGATAATGAGAAGAAGGCATAAATATTCTGCTTCGGAGGAAATCCTAAAAAGGGTGATTGACGAGAATCCTACTCACGCTCCATCCTTAGTTACACTTGCTTATATAAAATATAGTGATAATAAAATAAACGAAGCTTTGGAATTAACTAATCAGGTGATTAAAAGAGGCAGTGATGATAAGGATGATATAGCGCTTGCTTATATGATGCTTGGCGCAATTAATAGCAA
Source organism: Candidatus Omnitrophota bacterium (assembly GCA_028715415.1). Classification (NCBI taxonomy): domain Bacteria; kingdom Pseudomonadati; phylum Candidatus Omnitrophota; species Candidatus Omnitrophota bacterium. The sequence goes on from JAQURX010000001.1 coordinate 158,749, forward strand.
GCGATGTTCTGATGGATGGCTGTTCGGTAAGATTAAATATGGGACACAGATAAAACGGAATTTCGAAAAGGCTAAAGAAATTTCTCCTGACTTATCTGAAACGCATCTTTGTATGGGGACATTTTATTTAAAAGCGCCGGCTATCGCCGGAGGAGACCTTGATAAAGCAATTGAAGAACTTAATATCGCTTATAAAATGACTCCTGATTTTGCAACAGTCAATGTGCGGCTTGCCCAGGCATATAAGAAAAAGGGTGATTTGGATAAGTACAATTATTACCTAAAGCGGGCAAAGGAATTAGATCCTGAGAATGAGTTTTTAAATGAATAGGGTAGATTAATGCTTAATTTAGAGATTGCTCAGATTTTCCATGATATTGCCGATATTTTAGAGATTAAAGGAGAGAATGTTTTCCGTATTCGCGCCTATCAAAGAGCAGCGCAAACTATAGAAAGCATTCCCAATATAGAAAATTTTATCAAACAGGATAGGCTAACTGATATTGCTGGTATCGGGAAAGATCTTTCAGATCGGATTAAAGAGTATGCTCAGACGGGTAAAATCAAGATGCTCGAGGATTTGAAAAAGAGCATTCCTGAAGGATTGCTTGATTTATTAAATATCCCTTCGGTAGGCCCTAAGACTGCAAAGCTCTTGTATGAGAAGTTAAAGATAAAAAGTATTTCTGATTTGGAAAATGCGATAAGAAAAGGGAGATTAAAGGGTATTTTTGGGATTAAAGATAAGACTGTTGAAAATATTGTTAAAGGAATTGAAATATTAAAAAGAGGCAGAGAAAGGTTAACGCTTGCCGAGGCAATGGTGGTTGGCAATGAGTTTGTAAAGGAACTGAAAAACTTGTCGCAGGTTAAAAGCATATCAGTAGCCGGGTCTTTGCGCCGTAAAAAAGAAACAATCCGAGATATTGATATCCTTGTAATCTCAGATAATCCAAAGAAAGTTATGGATTCTTTTGTAAAGATCCCATCAGTCAGGGATATCCAGGCTTTTGGAGATACAAAGGCATCAATTCGCACTAAAGACGACGTGCAGGTAGATTGCCGGGTTGTTGAGAATAAATCTTTTGGCGCAGCCCTTTTATATTTTACCGGGTCAAAGAGCTTTAATATTAAGCTCCGCCAGTTGGCTATAAAAAAGGGTTTAAAGATAAATGAATATGGGGTATTTAAGAAAGATAAGTTTATAGGCGGGAAAACAGAAGAAGAGATCTTTAAACTTTTGGATTTATCATATATTGAGCCTGAATTAAGGGAGAATACAGGGGAAATTGAGTTTGCCCGCGAGAATAAGTTACCAAAACTAATTGAGCAAAAAGACATAAAAGGCGATTTGCACTCGCATTCAAGCTGGTCTGATGGATTAAATTCTATTGAAGAGATGGCGCAAGCTGCTAGAAAGCTCGGGTATTCTTATATGGCAATAACGGATCACTCTCAAAGTTTAAAGGTTGCCCGGGGGTTAAGTATCGCTGATGTAAAGAAGAAAAAAGAGGAAATTGAGAGAATAAATAAAAATTTAAATGGTTTTAGAATTTTATTTGGCACAGAAGTTGATATTGATTCTCAGGGAAAGCTTGATTATCCCGATAGTATATTAAAAGAATTTGAAATAGTAATTGGAGCGATACATACGGGGTTTAAGCAAACACAAGCCCAGTTAACCAAAAGGATAGTGAGTGCTTGCAAAAATAAATATGTCCACATAATTGCGCATCCTACCGGAAGGCTTTGGGGAGTGCGTGAAGCATATCCAATAGATTTAGAGGAGATATTGAAAGTAGCCAAACAGACAAATACTGCTTTGGAGATAAATGCTTTTCCTCAGCGCCTGGATTTGAATGATAGTGGTTGCCGGATGGCAAAAGAAATAGGGGTCAAAATCGCAATTGATACCGACTCTCATGCCTGCGATCAGCTTTCTGCGATGCAATTTGGCGTTGCCGTAGCAAGAAGAGCCTGGCTGTCTAAAGAGGATGTAGTAAATACTTTGCCGCTTGAAAAGCTGTTAAAGTTAGTAAAGAAATAGAATAGCTATGGGGCATAAGATTCAAGAGCGCAAGGCACAAGTAAAACTTGTGTTTCTCGTTTTGTTCTTACTAGTTTTAAACGGTTGTCATAATAAGCCTCTTTACAAAGATACGCAGATAATGATGGGCACCTTCGTGGAGGTAGTTTCTCCTGAAAAAGATGCCTCTAGGGTTGTATTTGCGGAAATAAAAAGAGTTGAAGATCTATTAAGTAAATATAAACCGAATAGCGAAGTATCGATTTTAAACAGAGCCTCTGAGCTGAAAGTAAGTCCAGAGACATTTTATATACTTAAGAAATCCAAAGAATTCTATATTTTAAGTAATGGAGCTTTTGATATCACAACTGCTCCTCTTTCTGATTTATGGGGTTTTACTCATAAGAAATACATCCTCCCGAAGAGGTTCCGGATTACAGATACTTTAAAATTAGTCGGATCAGATAAAATTGAATTGAATGATTCTGTTAATGTGGTAAAATTTAAACTTTCAGGGATGAAAATTGATTTAGGCGGTATTGCCAAAGGCTATGCTTTGGATTGCGCTGTTAATAAGTTAAAAGAAGCAGGAATTAATAGTTGTTTAATTAACATCGGCGGGCAAGTTTATTGTTTAGGAAAGAGATTTGGAAAGCCTTGGCGTATTGTTGTTCGCGATGATAAGAATAGTAAATCTTCTGAAATCCTAGAAATTGAAGATAAGTCTGTTGCTACTTCGGGTGATTATGAACAATTCTTTGAAGTTGGCAAGAAGCGATATTCGCATATATTTAATCCTAAGTCAGGTTATCCGGCTGATTTAGGGGTTATTTCAGCAACAATTATTGCTCCTTCTGGGTTAACTGCTGATGCCTTGTCAACAGCGGTATTTGTTTTAGGAAAAGATAAAGGCCAGCTGTTAGTAAAAAAGTTTCCTGGAGTTTCAGCGAGGATTACAGAGAAAAACATAAATAAAAGAGAGTGAGGAATTATTATGTATGAGACATTTGTGTATCATCGTCAGAATGGGCTAAAGATGGATGTTAGCCGCGAAGAAATCAAGGACGCTGTTAAAGATGAAAATAGTTTTATTTGGGTTGATATGAAGGATATTGACGATGAGGATATTGACATACTTACTGAGACTTTTAATCTCCACCCTCTTACCATAGAAGATTTTATTATGACCAATGCAAGGCCTAAGATTGAAAACTTTAAGGATTATTTCTTTCTTATCATGTTTTCTATGGAATCGCATGATAGAGCGCGCGGAAGAATTAATACTGCTGAATTGGATTGTTGCTTAGGGAAGAATTTCCTTGTTACGGTTCATAATAATGGTATTGTCCCATTGGCTACGATTAAAGACCGATTAAGAAAAAATTCTCCAATTATAAGAAATAACGGTGATTTTTTTCTCTATGCGATATTAGATTGTATGGTTGATAGTTATTTCCCTATTGTAAACGAGTTTGATAATATGGTTGACGAAATGAGTGATGAATTATTTAAAGACCCAACCAATGAAACGCTTAGGAAAATTTACATGCTTAAAAATGAAATTATGTATTTACGCAGGACTATCGGCCCACAGGCTGATGTAATTAATTTAATAACCCGTAGTGAATTCCCATTTATTTCTCCGGCAAGTGCTGTTTATTATAGGAATATTTATGATAATCTTGTGCGTCTTAATGATATTGTAGGAACTTCAAGAGATGTTGTTACAGGAGCTATGGAAGCGTATGTTTCAGTAGTGTCCAACAGGCTAAATGAAATTATGAAGACTCTGACAGTTATTGCGACAATTGCTATGCCTCTTACCCTTGTTGCAAGCATCTATGGGATGAATTTTAAGCATATGCCGGAGCTTTCTAGTAAATATGGGTATCCTATGGTAATCGGGATTATGGTGCTAATAGGTGGGTCAATGATATTTTATTTTAAAAAGAGAAAATGGATTTAAAGAGGTAAAACTTATGGAAAAAAAGATTTCGGTAAATGATATTTTATCGTTAAAAGGCAAGAGAAAAATTACTATGCTTACTGCTTATGATTATCCCTTAGCTTTATTGGAAGATAGGGCTGGGATTGATATTATTTTGGTTGGGGACTCAGTGGCAAATGTTGTTTTGGGCTTGGATTCAACTACTAAAGTTGGCATGAATGAAATGTTGCATCATGCTAAAGCTGTAACGCGTGCCGTAAAGCAATCTCTTGTTATAGGTGATATGCCGTTTGATTCTTATCAGGTAAATCCTCAGGAATCTATGAAGAATGCCGCTAGGTTTATAAATGAGGCAAAATGCGACGCCATAAAATTAGAATGGTTTGATAAATGTATTGAGGTTGCGCAGGGAATAGTTAAGTCAGGTATTCCTGTCATGGGCCATATTGGCTTAACTCCTCAGACTGTAGATAAAATAGGTGGTTTTAAAGTCCAAGGTAAAGATGCCGAGGCTGCCAAGAGATTGATTGAGCAGGCAGTGGGATTAGAAAAGGTAGGTTGTTTTTCTATCGTCCTTGAATGCGTTCCGGATAAGATTGCAGAGCTTATTACGAATAAGTTAAAAATACCCACAATCGGGATTGGCGCAGGCAAATATTGCGATGGTCAAGTTTTGGTAGTAAATGATCTTTTAGGATTGTTTGACCGCTTTACTCCTAAATTTGTCAAGAAGTACGTTAATCTTTCTCCCCTAATAACAGAAGCTTTTGAAACTTATAAGAGAGAAGTGTTGGAAGAAAAATTTCCCCAATCAGAGCACAGTTTTACCATTAAAGAGGAAGAATTAAAAAAAATTCAGTAGTGTTTGCTTGAGTTATGAAAAAGAAAACAACATTTAAGGTTATCGTTGCTATTATCTTTATCGTTCTTGGCGTATTGTTTGTTGCAAGATTTGCTGGCCCGGAGGTGTTACGGGCCTATATTCGAAGCGGTATTGGGGATTGTGAACAAATCCCTATTTTATGCAGGGCTCCGGATGGCAATGTAATCCGCGGTTCCATTAATAAGGAATACTATGATCAATTGCGTCCTTTTAGATTCGCCAAGATGGAAATCTTTGCGCCAAAGAATTTCAATGTTATACAAGAAAAGATTAAACGGCTTTCATATAAAAAGCATCCTCGTTGGCAAAAGTCAGCTTCAATTTATATTCTTCATGAAAATAAGGATTATTTTATAAATTTGTTTCCCCAGTTAAGAAAAGCAGGCATTAATAACGATCAAGTATATATTGAGAGGCTAATGAATGCTAAATTGCCTGAGGTGAATAATCTTGTAGATGCATTTTTTGTAATTATGAAAGGGATTTTCACCCCGGATGTCGGTAATCAGAAGACGGTGCTGATGAAGCGTTTCGTAATAGAAGATAAAAGAGGTTTTATTAATTATAATATAGGCCCGGTTAATAATTATTTTGATTGCAATTTCTTTGATGATAACGGAGCTTATTTTAAAGTTTACATAAAAGACATAGGTGCAAAGCTTGACCTGGAAAAGGTTTTGACAATAGTCTCCAGCGTAAGGGAAGCAGATTGAATTAGCTTGACTTTTTATTCAATCTGCGCTAATAATAATAATCTATTTATTCCGGTACAAATCATTATGTAGTGGAAAGGGTTGGAGGTTTTTTGTTTCATGGAAGTTAATTTGATGGATAAAATTGTATCTTTGTGTAAGCGCAGAGGTTTTATATTTCAATCATCCGATATCTACGGTGGGCTTTCCAATACTTGGGATTATGGCCCTTATGGTGTCGAGTTAAAGAATAATCTTAAGCGTGCCTGGTGGCGTTCCTGTGTTTACGAAAGAGATGATATCTTGGGAATGGATGCTGCGATTCTTATGCATCCAAAGGTCTGGGAAGCAAGTGGGCATGTGCAAAACTTTTTTGACTTAAAGAGTGATTGCAAAACCTGCAAAAAGCGTTTTAAAACCGAAGATTTAAAAGATAAGAAGAAATGCCCTGAGTGCGGCGGAGAATTGACTGATTCAAGGCCTTTTAATCTTATGTTTAAAACGCATCAGGGCCCTATAGAAGCTGACGAAAATCTAATTTATCTAAGGCCGGAAACAGCACAAGGTATGTTTGTTAATTTTTTAAACATACTTGATTCAAGGCACCCAAAATTGCCTTTTGGTTTGGCTCAGATAGGTAAATCCTTCCGTAACGAAATTACCCCCGGGAACTTTACTTTCCGCACGCGAGAATTTGAACAAATGGAGATAGAATATTTTGTTAAGCCAGAGGATGCCCAGAAGAAGTACGAGGAATGGATTGAGTATCGTTTTGCCTGGTATCTTGCTTTAGGGCTAGATAAGGAAAAGATTAGGCGCCGTCAGCATGGAAAGGATGAACTTGCGCATTATGCTTTGGCTTGTACAGACATAGAATATAGCTTTCCTTTTGGTTGGTCGGAATTGGAAGGGATTGCTAACCGGACTGATTTTGATTTAAAGCAGCATTCGCAGACAAGCGGTAAAGAATTAAAGTTTTTTGATGATGCGGCAAAAGAAAAATACTATCCTTATATAATTGAGCCTTCTGGTGGAGTGGATAGGAGTGTTTTAGCCTTCTTAGTGGATTCTTTCCGCGAAGAAAAGGTTAAAGATGATACTAGAGTGGTGTTAAAACTTCATAAGGACCTTGCTCCTACAAAGATTGCAGTCTTGCCTTTGTTAAGAAATCGTCCTGAAATTGTAGAATTAGCAAGGAAGATATCTAAGGATTTGAAAAAGAGCTTTGTTACGGTGTATGATGATACTGGAGCAATCGGCAAGCTTTACAGAAGGCAAGATGAAGTAGGGACGCTTTATTGTGTAACAGTTGATGTACAATCTTTAGAAGATAAGCAGGTAACGGTTCGTGATCGTGATACGATGTTGCAAGAGCGTATTGGGGTTGATAAATTGAAAGAGTATCTGGGAGAGAAGTTAACTAACTAGCGAGGAGGGTTTTAAAAGAAATGGCAACAAAAAATGTTTATTCTTTTGGAGGCGGCAAGGCTGATGGTAATGAGAGTATGAAAAATCTCTTGGGTGGCAAAGGCGCCAACCTTGCAGAGATGGCAGGAAATAAAGACTTGAAATTACCTGTTCCTCCGGGATTCTCAATTACTACTGAAGTTTGTGTTTTTTATTATAAAAATAAAAAGACTTATCCTAAGGGCTTAAAAGAAGAAGTTGAAAAAGCATTAGAGAAAGTTGAAAAATTAATGGGTAGAAAATTCGGCGACCCAGCAAACCCCTTGCTTGTTTCTGTTCGTTCCGGCGCAAGAAAATCAATGCCCGGTATGATGGAAACGGTTTTAAATGTCGGGTTAACTGAAAAAACTATCCCTGGCTTAATAAAGCAGGCAGGTGGGAATGCGCGTTTTGTTTATGACGCTTACAGGCGTTTGATTATGATGTATTCCGACGTAGTTATGGAAAAAGCTGCAGGTATCGAGCCAAAGGAAGAGCAGGGTATCCGTAAGCAATTAGAAAGGATTATGGATGCTGTAAAGAAAGAAAAAGGATATAAGAGCGATACCGATTTAACTGTGGATGACCTTAAAAAATTAACTGCTAACTTTAAGTTGAAAGTTAAAGAAGTTTTAGGTAAAGATTTTCCAGATGATCCTATGCAACAGCTTTGGGGTGGGATTGGCGCTGTATTTTCTTCTTGGAATGGCAAGCGTGCAATTAGTTACCGCCGCATTGAAAATATCCCCGATGAATGGGGAACAGCGGTTAATGTTCAGACCATGGTTTTTGGAAATATGGGAGATGATTCGGCAACGGGTGTTGCTTTTTCGCGAAATCCCGGCAACGGAGAGAATAACTTCTATGGAGAGTATTTAATTAATGCACAAGGTGAGGATGTGGTTGCCGGTATTCGTACGCCAGCGCCTCTTAATTCATATTCTACTTCGGAACATAATAAGAATCTTTTGACTTTGGAAAAAGGCATGCCAAGCCTTTATAAGGAATTGGTAGGGTATCGTAACCGCCTTGAAAAGCATTATCGCGATATGCAGGATATTGAATTTACCATTGAAAAAGGCAGGTTATTTATGTTGCAGTGCCGTGTAGGTAAGCGTAACGGCCCGGCAGCAGTGCGTATGGCAGTTGATATGGTAAAGGAAAAGTTTATTACAAAAGAAGAAGCGATAACGAGAGTTACTCCTGCTCAGTTAGATGAATTATTGCATCCAATAATTGATCCAAAAGCAGAGGCGGTTAACAAGCCAGTAGCAAAAGGTTTGCCTGCAGGCCCAGGTGGCGCATGCGGACAGATTGTTTTTAGCGCTGCGGAAGCTGTTGAGTGGAAGAAGCAAGGTAAAAAAGTAATTCTTTTGCGCGAAGAAACAAATCCTGAAGATGTTGACGGGATGCGCGCAGCTGAGGCAATTTTAACTGCCAGAGGCGGCATGACTTCCCACGCAGCGTTAGTTGCCCGTGGCTGGGGAAAATGCTGTATTGTTGGATGCGCAGGATTACATATTGATTATGAAAAAAGAGAGCTTCGTGTTGATAGTAAGGTTCTAAAGGAAGGCGAATGGTTGACTTTAAATGGCACAAAAGGGAATGTTTATGCTGGAAAACTTCCGATGATGGATGCTACCGAAGAAAATGTGTTATTGACCACTTTCTTAAATATGTGTGGGCAAGTTAAGAAATTAGGAATTCGTACTAACGCAGAAACACCTGAAGACGCAATAAAAGCTCGTCAGTTTGGCGCTGAAGGTATCGGGTTGTTCAGGACTGAACATATGTTCTATGGCAAAGGTTCAGATGAACCACTTTTTGTTTTACGTAAGATGATAGTTTCAAAGACTGAAGAAGAGAGGAAAAAGGCGGTTAGTGAGTTATTCCCTTATGTAAAAAAAGATATTAAGGGTACCTTAGAGGCAATGGACGGGTTTCCAGTAGTTATACGTTTACTGGATCCTCCATTACATGAGTTTGTTCCTCGCGAAGAAGCAAAGCTTCAGGAACTAGCCAAGGATTTAAATATTTCTATGGAAGAGCTTTCTAAACGAGCAGATAATTTACATGAATCTAACCCGATGATGGGCCATCGCGGTGTTCGTTTAGGGGTTACTTACCCTGAAGTAAGCGCTATGCAGATTCAGGCGATCCTTGAGTCCGCAGCAGAGCTTATTAAAGAAGGCAAAAAGCCTTATCCGGAAATCATGATTCCGGTTGTCTGCGATGTAAAAGAGCTTGATGACCAGATGGCTATTGCCAAAAAAATATATGAAGATGTTTTAAAAAAATACGGACTTAAGCAGGTAAAGCATATGTTCGGTACAATGATAGAGATTCCTCGAGCTGCTTTAGTTGCGAATGAGTTAGCAGTCGTTGCTCAATTTTTCTCATTTGGTACTAATGATCTTACTCAGATGGGATTTGGTTTCTCAAGGGATGATATCGGCGGTTTCTTACCTGATTATTTGAAAAAAGGCATATTAGCCGACGATCCATTCCAAACTGTTGATCAGAAAGGTATTGGCGAGTTAATCAAAATAGCAATTGAAAGAGGACGCAAGACACGTAAAGACCTTGAAATTGGTATCTGCGGCGAACATGGTGGAGACCCTCGTACGGTTGAATTTTGCCATAATGTAGGGATGAATTATGTTAGTTGTTCACCGTTTAGAGTCCCAATTGCGAAGTTAGCAGCAGCACAGGCAGCGTTAAAGAATAAAACGAAAACGAAGAAGAAAAAATAACCTTAAGTTTCATGTTGCAGGTTTCAGGTTTCAAGTCTTGCCTGAAACTTGCAACTTGAAACTTGTAACCTGAAATCCGTTAAACTATGGAAGCCTTAAAAACTTATTTAAAAGATATTAGGAATATACCTTTATTATCTGCAAGCGAAGAAGTTGATTTGAGTAAAAAGATAAAAAAAGGCGATGAGCACGCTCGCAAAGCGATGATTCGTGCGAATCTTAGGCTTGTGATTAATATCGCTAAACGGTATATGCATTTGGGTATTCCTTTATTGGATTTAATTGAAGAAGGTAATTTGGGGTTAATGAAAGCGGTAGATAGGTTTGATGCTAAGAAAGGTTTTCGTTTTTCAACTTATGCTGCTTGGTGGATAAAGCAGGGGATTACGCGTTCAATTGCCGAGCAAGGCAAGATGATTCGTGTCCCGGTTTATATGAATGATTTGATTGCTAAATGGCGTAAGAAAAAAGAACACCTTGCGCAAAAAAATAAAGCAATTCCAAGCGATGAAGAAATTGCAAAGCGTCTTAAGCTGTCAAAAGACAAAGTAGAGCAAATAAATTTCTGGATTGCAAGTACAACTTCTTCTCTGGATGCTCCTATTGGGGAAGATAATGAAAGCCAGGTTTCTGATTTAATTGAAGATACAGATGCTGTTGCCCCTGATGCTGGAATTGAAAAAATGTTTGATAAAGAAAGATTGAGCAGCATTTTAGAAATAATGTCTGAAAGAGAGCGAAGTGTTTTAGATATGCGTTTTGGTTTAATTGATAGTAAGCCTCATACTTTAGCCGAAGTGGCTAAAAAACTCGGAGTTTCCCGCGAAAGAGTGCGGCAGATTGAAGAGTTGGCTTTGAAAAAATTAAGGAAATTTGTAAAAACGCAGGAGGCTCAGAAATAAAAAAGCAGGAGGGAAGTGTTTAATGAAGAATAAACTTAAATTGGAATCATTTATCAGAAATATCCCCGACTTTCCCAAACCGGGGATTTTATTTCGCGATATTTCTACTTTGATTCAAAATAAAAAAGCTTTTAAGGAAGCCGTAGATAAAATGGCTGAGAAATATAAAGGTAAAAAAATTGATGCTGTTGTTGCGGTTGAGGCGCGAGGTTTTATACTTGGAGGTGCAATTGCGCATAAGCTTGGGGTTGGATTTATTCCCGTGCGGAAAAAAGGCAAGCTTCCCTGGAAAACAGATTCTGTTACTTACGATTTGGAGTATGGTACTGATACTTTGGAAATACATCAAGATGCCTTAAATCCTGGAGATAAAGTATTAATTGTAGATGATCTCTTGGCTACTGGAGGCACTGTAAAGGCAGTAACAGAATTAGTAGAGCAGAAAAGAGCAAAAATTTCAGGTATTGTGTTCTTGGTTGAGTTGTTTGATTTAGGCGGAAAGAATAAGCTAAAGAATTATCCGGTACATTCTTTGATAAAATTTCCCGGACATTAATTATATTTGCCCCTGTAGCTCATAAGGATAGAGCAGCAGTTTCCTAAACTGCGTGCGGCAGGTTCGATTCCTGCCAGGGGCACGTTTTATACAGCTGGCAGGCATTTCGCTAAACAAATATTTATGTGCTCAATTCCTGCCAGGGGCATGTATTATAAAGAGCACAAGACACAAGAGCACAAGTAAAACCTGCAACTTGAAGCCTGAAACTTGTGACTGGTGACTTGTGCCCCAATAGGATTTAACATGTATAACTTACATACACATTCATTATTAAGTGACGGAGATTTGCTTCCATCAGAAATAGCTGTTCGGTATGCTGCGTTAGGCTATAAAGCTATTGCCATTACCGACCATGTTGATTACAGTAATTTTGAATTTGTCATTAAATCAATTCTGCAGTTTACTAAACACTGGCCTAAGAAATCTCCAATTAAAGTTTTTCCCGGTGTTGAATTTACTCATTTGCCTTTAGACCAATTTAAGCCGTTAGTCCAGCTTGCAAGGAAAAAAGGAATTAAAATTATCGTTGCTCATGGTGAAACTTCGGCCGAACCCGTGATAAAGGGGACAAATATTGCTGCTTTAAAGGCTGGTATTGATATCTTAGCGCATCCGGGTTTAATTACCAAAGATGAGGTAATGTTTGCTAGGAGTAAGAATATTTTTCTTGAGATTACTACGCGTAAGGGGCATAGCAACACTAATCAACACGTAGCTAAGCTTGCTTTAGAGTTAGGCGCAAAATTAATCCTTAATCACGATAGCCATCAGCCGCAAGATATTATCTCAATTGAGGAGACTAAGGAAGTCGGCCGTAGATTAGGGTTATCTAATACTCAAATCTCTAGTATATATAAGGATGTAGAGGGGTTTTTGAAAAAAGTTCTTGACAATAAATGAGTTATGTGTTAAAAAAAATATAACTGTGGCCATACCACTGGAGATGGTTTTAATTATAGACGGAAAGGAGGTTGAAAAAAATCAAGTCTAAAGCCATAGAAAATCCAGTGATATACATATATAGTAATTATCTAGGAATATTTTTTTAACGCCTAGTTGAATATATTTTTTCATATTTTCTTAAAGGAGGTTAAGCAAAATGAGTAAACGCTTAATATTAATTCTGGCTCTCGTATTTGTGGTCGGCATTACTGCTGGCGCATATGCAGAGGTTCAGAATGTTAAAGTTAGCGGAGATATTACCGCATACGGTATTAGCCGCAACTTACAGACTAAAGGTAACAAAGATTTTCAAAATGAAAACGCAATGGCAACCATTACCCGCGTTAGAGTTGATGCTGACCTTACTGACAATGTAACTACCACAGTAAGATTGCTCAATGAAAGATATTGGGGTAATGAAATTGATAACGTTGGTACAAACAACGCAAATACTGATGTAGCACTTGACTTAGCCTATGTAACTTTAAAGGAATTCCTTTATTCTCCTTTAACATTTACAGTAGGTCGTCAGGAATTGCATTTTGGTAATGATATGATCGTTGGCGATGTTGATACTAACAATAATGCCTCAACTGCAAGCCCCTTTGGGCAAAACAGAAGAGATAAGGATTTAAGCGCACGTAAAGCATTTGATGCTATCCGCGCTACATTGAATTATGATCCTTTGGTTATTGATGGTATCGTAGCTCAGGTTAGAAATAATGATCTTTATACTGCTGATGATGTAATGCTTTATGGTGTCAATGCAAATTACAAAGCCGGTAACTTCAAAATGTTAAAGAACAACATTATTGAAGGTTATTGGTTCTTAAAGCAAACTGGAAGAGAGAATGGTAGATCTGTTACTGCTGCTACTACTGGTGTTTTTGGTAAAAAAGTAGAAGATACCGTGCACGTAATTGGTGCTCGTGTTTCTACTCAACCAATGGATAACATGACTTATCAGTTAGAAGGTGCATATCAGTTTGGTAGATATGTTCCTCAAGCTGCTGCTACGCCTCCTAATCATACCGTAGCACGCAAAGCATGGGCAATTGAAACTGCTTTGACCTATGATTGGAAAAAAGTAAAATACACCCCATCTACAAGCCTTTTGTATGCTTATTTCAGCGGGGATCATGAAAATAATACTTATACAACCGCCAGAGGAGCATATAGAGGTTGGGATCCAATGTACGAGAATCAGAAATACGGTGATATTGCTAATGCTCTGTTCAATCAGACAAATGCTCATATCATCGGTGGTGTTGCAACTGCCAAACCAATGGATGATATCACCTTAAAAGGTGAATATTATGCATTTATTTGGGCAAAGCCTTACCACGATGGAGCAACTATAACCGCAACAGCAAGAGATTCAGGTGCCAACCTTATAATGACTCAGAGACGTTTCGCAGGCCAGGAAATTGATTTAACCGCGACCTACGATTATACTGAAGATGTTCAGTTAGCGTTGATGGGTGGCATGTTCTTCCCTGGAGCTTCCTTTGCTAAAGGAAACGACAGCGCAGCTACTGAAGTAATCGGTTCCATGAAGGTTACATTCTAATAGTACTTATGTAGAAGTAACTTGCCCTCGGGAGAGCAATCTCCCGAGGGTTTTTTTTAAAAGATTTTTTAGGCCAAAGTCTAGTAAACCTCTTTAATAATACTATAGGGCACAAGCTATCAGTCACAAGTTTCAATTTTTACTTGTGTTCTTGTGTCTTGTGACTTAAATCTCTTAAATTTATGCTAAATCTCGCCTTTATCTTCCATATGCACCAGCCGTATTACAAGAACCTTTTAACGCAAGAGACAGATATGCCTTGGGTAAGGCTTCATGGCACGAAGGACTATCTGGATATGATACAGTTGCTTTCTAAATATCCCTTGATAAAACAAACGATTAATGTTGTTCCTTCCTTGATCGAACAGGTAGAGGATTATACAAACCGTACGATTAAAGACAAATTCTTAGAGCTTTCTTATAAACATGCCAAAGATTTATCTTTTGATGACAAGAAATTTATTCTGGAAAACTTCTTTTCTATAAATAAGGATAAAGTAATTGCGAATCACCCCCGTTATTATGAATTATATTTTAAGAATATAAGGCATTTAGAATTTAGTACTCAGGATTATTTGGATTTGCAGGTTTGGTTTAATCTCGCTTGGATTGACCCAAGCTTTAGGCAAAGTTTCCCGGAATTGCGTGAAATAGTCAGTAAGGGGCGTTTTTTTACAGAAGAAGAGAAGCATGCTGTTTTAGACAGGCAGATTTATATATTAGAAGACATTATCCCTACTTATAAAAAGTTTATTGAAAGCAAGCAGGCAGAGGTTACCGTTACTCCGTATTACCATCCAATATTGCCTTTACTTTTTAATACAAATATAGCTAAAGAAGCAAATCTTAAAACAATTTTACCTAAAGTGGAATTTTCTTTTCCGCAAGATGCAAGAGAGCAAATAGATAGTGCAGTAAGATTCTTTAAGTTACGCTTTGGAGAAAATCTACAAGGCATGTGGCCTTCAGAAGAAGCGGTAAGTGAGCATATATTGCCTTTTATGATTGATGCCGGAATCAAGTGGATAGTGGCAGATGAAGCGATACTCTTTAAATCTCTTCACAGAAAGAAAAGAGATACCGATATTTTGTATCAGCCGCATCTTTTAAAAAGAGAAGATGGCGAGCTTAATATTGTTTTTCGTGATAGATGCCTTTCAGATTTAATCGGTTTTGTCTATCAGGCTTGGAAACCGGTTGATGCTGTAAATGATTTTATGAAACATATGGAGAATATCTCTGAAGCATTTAAGGGGCATGACATCTTAGTTAGCATTGCAATGGACGGAGAAAATGCTTGGGAATATTTTACTAATGATGGGCATGATTTCTTAGAGTTATTATACCAGAGGTTGTCTGAATCAAAGTTTGTTAAGACTACCACAGTTTCGGAGTATTTAAAAACGCATAAGACTGAACATGAAATAAAGCGCCTTGCCGCTGGCTCTTGGATTTACGGAGAATTTGGAAAATGGATAGGGAATCCTCATAAAGTGAAAGCATGGGAATATTTAGCTTTAGCAAGAAAAGAATTGCAAACCTTAATTGAGAATGGAACGGATATCCCTGATTTAGCATGGAAGCAGATGTATATTTGTGAAGGTAGTGATTGGTTTTGGTGGTACGGTGAAGACCCTTATGGCGGGTTTGACAGGTTATTCAGAGTACATTTATCTAATTTTTATAAGCTGATAGGGAAAAATATTCCTGATTATTTGAACAATCCTATTTAATTGCTAAAGGCCAATAACTTATTGACATGCAAGGGCTTTTATGTTATAAATTTTAAAAATGGACAAGAAAGAGATATACGAACATTTAGCGAAAATCTATTTAGACGCCTCCGCAAAGAAGAAGAAAAAAATAAAAACCTTTCCAAAATTCTTTACGCATATAATTGTGGTGGTTGTCGTTATTGTATTCGCTTCTAGTTTATTTTCCCTCAAGTTTTTCTTAAAAAAGAAACCAAATAAAACTGAAATTGCTTTAATTGTGCTTCCAGAAGCGACAAAAATCAATTTCCATTTCAATCCGGCCAAGAAAGAAGTATTAAACATTAGTTTAAATAAGTTAAATTTATCACGTTATAATAGTTTAGTTTTTTCAGTTAAGAATACAAATTATCGTGATAAGATTTCTCTTAGGGTTGAGTTTTCAAATTCATTTAAAGAAAAATCGGAAATTTATTTTAAAGAGATTCCTCATAAGTGGCAGGAATATAGGATTAATCTTGCTCAATTCAAAGGGGTGAATGATTGGACTGAGATGTCCGATTTATCTTTTTGTGTGGAAGAATGGAATGTTCTAGAAAAAAAAGGTGTTGTTTTTATAGATAATGTAAGATTCGTGAAATAATAACAAGGGAGGGTTTGATATGCGCATTATTTCTGTTGCAAATCAAAAAGGTGGTTGTGGTAAGACTACCACGGCAATAAATTTAGCCGCTTCGTTATCAGCTAATAACAGAAAAGTTTTATTGGTGGACCTCGATCCTCAGGCGCATGCTACTTGTGGGCTTAATATTAAATTTTATTTAAGTATGTATAATGTTTTATCAAAGATTACCAATAAAAAAGCTAAGCTTGATGATATCATTCAAAAAGTTGATGATAATTTTGATATAGCTCCTTCAAATATTGTCTTAAGTACGCTTGAGCAGGAATTAGCAGGCGAGATTGGAAGGGAGTTACGGCTTTGGGAGACTTTAAACAATCTTAAGACTGATTATGATTATATTATAATTGATTGCCCTCCAAACCTTGGAATCTTGACAATAAACGCAATTCGTGCATCAGGAGAGATAATCATACCGGTTGAGGCAAGTAGGTTCTCGTTAGAGGGAGTTGACCAGTTGGCTAGTATTGTTGATTTGGTCAGAGATAGGCTTTCTCATGAGGTAAAAACGAGGATTTTGGTAACTAATTTTGACTCAAGGCTGCGCCATTCGTTTACAATGCTTGATAAGATTAAGGTGGCATTTAAGGGTAAACTTTTTAGCAATATTGTCCATGTTAACGTAAAATTAAAGGAAGCTCAAAATGACGGTGCCCATATTTTTAAATATGATAAATATTGCAGAGGCGCAAAAGATTATTTTAGCTTGGGCAGGGAAATAATTACTCAAGAGAAAGCTACTAGTGTTTCTTTGGTGCTAGAAAAGAAAATGAACGAACTTTTAAAAGAAAATCTTCCAAGTTTGATTGAAGTCGGGTTTTCCGTGAATGCCCCAGAAGCAAAAGAAGTGCATATAGTTGGAGAATTCAATAATTGGAAAATTGATGAAGAAAGCAAGATGGTTAATGATGGCGGTGCTTGGAGAAAAAAGTTGAATTTGGGCAAAGGTAAATACCGTTATCGTTTTGTAGTTGATGGCGCTTGGATTGAAGATACCAGTAATCCACTAAAAGAGCTTAACCCATACGGAACCGAAGATTCTTTGATTGAGGTTACGAATAATAATATTAAATAGAGTTTAGTCTTGCATGGGTGATTCTGACAACCAGAGAGAAAAAGATTTAAAAGAAGGAAGGTTTTTTGCTATTATCTCATACATGAGTTTTTTGTGTGTAATAAGCCTTCTATTAAAAAAAGAGAATAAATTTGTTCTTTTTCATGCAAAACAAGGATTGGCGCTTTTTGTTCTTGAGGTGGCAAGCTTTATCCTTTCAGTTATACCTATTTTTAATTGGCTCATAGGTAGTATTGGCTTTGCAATTTTTATGCTTATGTCCTTATGGGGGATTTATGGAGTTCTAAAGGGGCGCTGTAACCGCATAATTTTAGTCTCAAATATTGCAGAGAAAATTGTACTTTAGGATAAGCGCTTTGCGGGAGGTGTGAAATGGTAGTAAAAAAGAAAACAAAGAAAAAGGTTAAAATTACAAAAAGAAAAACATCTAAGGCAAAACTTGCTAAGAAAGTTGTTAAGAAGAAGCCTTCTGTTAAACCAAAGCTGAAGAAGTCAAAGGTTGTAATTAAAAAGAAGAATTCGCAAGGCAGCTTGATTGGCGTAATAACGCATTATTTCCCGCATGTAAGGGCTGCAGTTGTTAAGATGAAGGCTCAGTTAGCTGCAGGAGATTCGATAAAAATAAAAGGGCATACTACAGATTTTACGCAAGTAGCATCTTCTTTGCAGATAGATCGTTTACCAATTCAATTAGCTAAAAAAGGCGATGAAATAGGCCTTTTGGTTGAATCAAGAGTCAGAAGTGGAGATTTGGTTTATAAAGTTTAGCATTATTCTTAAAAGAGAGGGGGAAGAATGAGACTTTCAGAGATTGAAAAGAAAGCAAGTAATTTAGGCATAAAAGATTACCGTAAACTCTCCAAGAAAGATTTAATTAAAGCTATCCAGAAAAAAGAAGGAAATTTTGATTGTTTTGGTAGTGCTAAAAAAAGTTGCAGCCAGACAGCTTGCTGTTGGATTAGTGATTGCGTAAAATAAAGCTTAAGCGTAAAAAAAGGATAAATAATGAAATATAGGTGTCAAATTTGCGAAAGAGATATTGATGATTTTGTAAGCATTGCTCATGCAAAGGCAGAAGAGTATTTAATTGAGTTGATTAGGCGCGATCACCCTGAATGGAAAGAAACCGGTCAAAACTGCCACAAATGCGTTGAGTATTACCGAAAGCTCGTTAAAGAAACTGAGATTTAATTTTTTTTAAGGCCTGATTTTTTTTCAGGCCTTTAAAATTGGCTATTTTTGGGTAAGTACTCATAATAACTAGGGCGTTAAATGTAAGTAGATTTAAGTAAAAGAAAGGTATTATAAGTATGCAGCAGCGAGGAAGGCCTAAGAAGTATAGGATAGTGAGATTGGACCCAAGAATAAGTCAATTTAGCCCAAGGGGCCGCCCGGGAAGGCCTGATGAGATTAACTTGACTATGGATGAGTTTGAGGCAATAAGGCTTGCTGATTATATGGGAATTAGCCAAAAAGAGGCGTCAAAGTCCATGAGAATATCCCAGCAGACCTTTAGCCGGGTATTAAAAAAAGCAAGGAAATTAGTCGCAAATTTTTTAATTAACGGCACTATAATTAAAATACAAGGCGGCCAATATGTAATTAGTTCCCGTGATGATTTACTCAAAGATTATGATTCAAGGTAAAGAAGCCCACCAAAAAGCCACCAAAGTAAGAAGTACTTAATCCTTAAATACCCGAATTGGTACCAGAAATGAATATAAAACAACTTCCTATAATATATCTTATGTTAACTTGAGTATAGGTGAAAGATTGAATTTAACCCTTTTGCTTATATGTGGTTATGGTAATCCGATTTTTAGCTGTGGAAAACCCGTTTTCCATTTACTTATGCTTACTTATTATATTCTTGCCTTACATTCTACTGAAGAAACATGAAAATATATAATTAGATTTACTCTGGATTTGTGCTCTTACATTTTCCTGGTGAAAGCGGTTATTGCAGGATAGATTAAGTTATCGCCATAGCGGTTGTTTATCTTATCAACGGCTTTTATAAGCGCTTCCCTTCTTTGATCCTCTTTGAATAAAAAGGTATAATTCTGTTCTTGAAGCTTACTGCAATTTACCCCTATCGCTCTTATTTTTGGCTTATTTTGGGCTGTTTTATCCATGATTTTTAGGCATCTTTCGCAGATTACACATCCATCATTGGTAGCTTCTTGATAGGTTTTTTGGGCCCCAAAATTGCCTATTTCTGGGCCATTTAGCCAAAGATGCACAGTTGAGGCTGTTAGATTACTGCTTCTTAAGCGCTCTGCAACCATCTCGGATAAAAGCCTGATCCAAGCTTTTATAAATACCGGGTTTTGTGAGGCCATGGGAAACGTATATGAATGGCTTATTGATTTAGGTTTTGGCTCATTGCTTAAGTCAAAATGCCCATTTGAGTGCAGTGATCCGTAAATGTTAAGGCCGTATTGGCCCAATCTTTCTTTTAAGAAGCTTGGGTTTTTCTGGTATAAATCAAGGCAGGTTTTAATGCCTGATTCATATAATGCTTGCCCAATTTTTCCTCCCATTCCGCAGAGTTTATTAATTGTAGTTTTATCTAGGATAAGGTTTAAATTTTCTTCGGTTAGTATAGTTATGCCTTTTGGTTTTTTTATTTTTGAGGCAAGTTTTGCCAGTATCCAGTTTTTTGCTATACCTATTGAAGCTGTGATGTTAAAGTTCTTAAATATTTCTTCTTGAATTTCTTCGGCTACGGTTCTCAAATCAGGTGTGTTAGGGATGTCTATTTGAAATTCATCAATTGAGGCATAGTTAACTGCAAATCCATATTCTTTGAGTAATTCTAAAATTTGCGTGGATGTCCAGATATACTTTGACTGGTCTGCTGCTACAAATTCTAAGTTTGGGCATATTTTAAAAGCTTCAGCTGAGGTCATTCCTGAAGAAATTCCGTATGCTTTGGCTTCATAGCTTGCAGCGCAAACTACAGTATGCATTTTGTTTCCACGCGAACCTACAATCAGGGGTTTATTTTTTAATTTAGGATTAATTGCCTGCTCAATAGATGCAAAAAAAGCATCCATATCAATATGAATAATCATGTTTTTAATGTAATATTTTATTAATTCGCCAGCCGAATGTGGTATTGTTGAAGGAAATTTGGTAGGTATCTAGTGCTGTGGTTACGGAAAAATAAATTATTGTTTCTTTGCCGGATTTTTCCTGCCAGGTGAAATTAGTTTTTTCAATCTCATATTGTTTTTTGTTCCATATGAATGTGTGCGGATAAATTTTAGCGTTTCTAAACCAGCTTAAGACTTCAATTTTTTCGTCTAAAGCATCTGTATTGGTATTGTAATCTGTTTGCGGGATATTTCTATCCCAGCGTGCCTTTGGGCTAAATCCGGATGGTATTTCCATGGGCGCAAGCTCTAGTATTTTCTTATTACGGTGATTAATTTCCCGATTACAGTAAAATCTTTGCGTATGGGCTCGTAATTTTTGTTTGCAGGTTCCAGGTATATTCCTTTAGTATTATTAATAAGCCTTTTTAGGGTTACTTCATTGTTTTCTAAAAGTGCTGCGATAATATCTCCATTTTCAGCATCAGGTTTCTTTTTAATAATTGCAAAGTCTCCTTGGATTATTCCTGCATCAATCATGCTGTCGCCAGTTACTTTTAAGGCAAAAACATCATCATAACTTAAGCGTCCAAGAAATAAATCGTTTGGATCAATATAGCCTTGTATATCTTCGTAGGCTACGTTGGGTTTACCTGCAGCTATGGAGCCTAATATAGGAATTTTCCCAAAGTTGCTATTAGTTAATTCAATGCCGCGTGATTTAAGATTTGTGCGTTTAAGGTAGCCTTTGTTTTCCAAAACAGCTAAATAATCTCTTACTGTCCCGGTTGAAGAAAAATCTAAGGCTTTGGCAATTTCCCTTATTGTTGGCGGAAGGCGCTTCTGGATTCTTTGTTGAATGAAGTTTAGGACTTTTTGTTGTTTAGGGGTAAGTTCTTCCATGGGTAGGAATATACCACACATTTGTGTGGTCTGTCAAGGGTTTTCTTAAAATAATAACCCCTCTCCCCTGCCGTATTTTTTACTTGGATTTAGTTAAATCAATCATTTTTACCTTGCCATGAATGGTAGAGGAGGCCGGATATGTCAGGGTAGCTAGTTTTTCGGTAGCCCCCCTTATGCGTTCACAGTTATCTTTTATGGCTGTAAGCTTAGTTTTTATTTCTTCGGTAGTTTTATCTAAGTCAAGCTCTAAAAGTTCAAGGTTGCCTCTTATAACAAAAAGCGGGTTGTTAATTTCATGGCTTAATGCCAGGGTGGTCTGTACTACAGTAGTTAATTTATTCTTTTCTATCACATCTTGCATCATGGACCAGAATAGTTTTTTTCCAACAAAAATACCCAGCATAAAGATTATTACCGTAGTAAACATTATGTACCCAACTTCTCCGGAGAATATCTTAAATGATGCAACCTTATTTACAAGAAGATAAACACATACCAAGAGCGGTATTATGCCGGTTAGGCATATTGAAGTAGTAAATTCATTTTTTTTCTTATTTATAAGTTCTTTTGTTTCCATTTAAAGCCTCCTGTGCAGGGGGGATAAGTGGTGTTATTTTTCCCAATTATTTACATCGTCTTCATTGCCTTCAGTGGCATCTTTTCCTGATGAATATAAATCATAATCTTTTCTGTTGGTGCCCGGGCTTTTGTAATGATAAGGATTACCCCATGGGTCAAGCGGCTTTTTCTCTAAATATGGGCCTTTCCAGTTTTTTGCCGAAGAGGGCGCGGTTATAAGAGCTTCAAGCCCCTCTTCTGTGGTTGGGAAAGCGCCGTTATCTAGTTCATACATCTTAAGCGCAGTAGCTATGTTAAGCTCGACATCAGCTTTGGCAACTCCTTTTCTTGCTTCTTCGGATCTGCCTGTTAACCTCGGCACGACCATTGCTGCTAAAACACCTATAATAATGACTACTAACATCAGCTCTACCAGGGTAAAAGCTTTTCTTTTTAACATTTTTTCCTCCATTGTCACTTTAGTATTCAATCCAATTCCTGATCTTTCCTTTATCATCAAGGGTTATCTCGTATTTCATTGTTGAGTTATCTAAGATCTTGCCATCTGCTTTAATGGTAAAACTACTGGATTTTACATCGATAGTGCTGTTTCCAACCAAGCTTGCCAGTAGAAGTTCTTCTTCGGTTGAGAGACTGCTGAATGAATTTAATTTGCTAATTACCTCAGAGGTGTTTTCAAAGAAATTGTCGTCTTTGGTTGCCTCTTTGTTATCTGGACCATTACGGAATTCAATTATTGTTTTAGCCAAGCTATCGCTTAGCCCTAAGGCTTTTAATGCTTCTGTGCCAGCAGTGTTGATGTTAACTTTTCCATTACCATATATTGTAATACTATTCTTACAGGAATCAAAAACTTTTTCCTCGAAATCTTCAATATTCAAAAGTTCTTCTTTCACTCTTAATGGCTGTTTTGACCTGTAGGCAATTATTGATTCAGCTAGCTTTTGGCTGGCCGCATCGGATAAATCAGAGGTGTTTTGTAATAGCCTTTCAATTATGTTTTGGCTGGCAGAATTCATATTAATTTTGCTTTCTTCGTCAACCAATACATAAGTTAACTTTCCTTTGCCAATTGCTATCTCTTTTTCTTCTCTTAGATTGTACAGATTGTCGTAAGCATGCTGAGTTTTTTCACCTTTTGCTTCTTTGTGATTTGCCATGTAGACGCAAGCAGCAAGTGCAAGATGCCTCGGCAGTATCCTGCCTTCTGTGCGGCGCGCTAATCTGATCTGAGTTGATATTATGTTGTATAATCCGAGAGATAGTATTAGAAAGAAAGCTAGTACCCAGATTGAGACAACAAGGATGCTTCCCGAATTATGATATCGGTATTGGGATTGTTTTGGTGAATTCTTTATCATTGTATTTAGCGGTAATTTTTAGCGCAAGAAACATTCCATTTTCTGGCTTCCAGCTTTCTGACCAGATGAAGGTTTTTTTAGCCTTATCGTAGGATAAACAACTTACTGAAAAGCTTGTCATGTCCATGATTTTTTCTTCCAAGCCTTCTTTCTCGCTATCCTTACTGATATCTTTTAAATCAATTTGGCTGCGCATTAGAGCTTTTGAATTTTCGTCAAATCTATATAATATTTTGACAATTTTATTATTTATAATTGAAGGGAATGAAAATCCGCTAATGCTTCCGGAGTCTTGAGTTTCAGGATTAACAGCAAAACCGATCTCTTTTATATCAACGCTTTGTTGTAATTCTTTTGATATCTTTTCAAAAACAAGGATTGCTTCATTATAGTCTTTACTTAAATCCTGCGCACGCCTCCATATTTTTACTCCTGAAACAAAACTTGTCGCAATGCCTGTTCCGATAATTGCGAAAATTACTGTTACAACTAAAGTTTCAACGAGAGTGAAGCCTTTGTGCCTCATATTATTTGCTCGCTTTTTTGCTTAAAAGGTATGTTCCTAAAGAAGCATCCTTTTTATTATTTCCTTGTTCCCATGAAACGCTGATTTGAAAATCAGTTATATTTTCTTCCAGTTCTTGAGCATTCCAGTTTAAATCCCCAATGCCCTCGTCTTTTGCTTGCGTTTGTTTTTCCGTTAAGAGCCCAAGTATATCCTGGTCTGAGGAATCAAATCCGTCTTTTGCCTGAGACCTTTTTTCTACTTCCGAGAGGACATTGTCAATGAATTCTACTTTTTGAACAATGCTATTAGAATAATCAAGTGCGGAAACAGCGCTTAGTAATGAACGCGCAATTCCTACCAGGCCGATTGCCAATATGCAGGTCGCTACCATAAGCTCAACCAATGTAAAAGCTTTTTTCATAAAATTTTAATTTGGAATAATCAGGCTAACGGTAATATCAATCCTTAGGGTTGTTGCTTGTTCGTCTCTTGAAGAAATCGACAATTTGTCGAGTTTTATAAGAAGATTGCTATTTTGAATTCTGTTCAGGAATCCGAGCAGTTGTTCAGTATTTCCTTCAAGCCGAAGGTCGGCGCTACATTTATTATATTCTGGATTCTGTTCAAATTTATCTTGTGGCGCAAGGTTTAAAACTGAGATTCCCGATTCTTGGGTTATTTTTTCAATTTCTCTTAATAATTTCGCGACTATATCCCTTTCCTGAGTTTCAAAAGTAAGATACTTGCTATATGTTTGGTATTCCTGGGCAATTTTGTCCTTATTTTTCTGTATGCTTATTCCTTTTTTCGCTATCGCTTCTTCTAATTTAATTTTCTTATTTAATTCAGCAATCTTTGTTCGAAAGCCTGATAGGACGATTTTATCTATAAAAAAGAATGCCAATAGGCAAACAACGAAACCAAATATTATTTTCTCTCTTTTTTTAAATTTAATCATTTGTTAGGTAGTTTAAATGCAATTTCAAAATCCGTTATTTCTTTGTCTTTAACCCTTCTCTTCCTGGTGTATTTAGTCTGTACGTCGCTAAAATAATTTGATTTTTCCAGTAAGTTGATAAACCTGAACACGTCGGATAATTGGAACGCCTGTCCTCGTAGGGTTATTGTGTTTTTGTCATCAATCCCGATAAAATTAAGCGCGATTTCTTCGGGGACTACTTTTAGCAGTTGGTTCATTATGAATAACGGTTTCTTGCGTTCAGATAGATAATTTTTGATAACTTCTGTTTTTTTGGCTTGATTTATTAATTCCTTGGCTTCTTTGTCAATAACTCCCAGAAGTACGTCTATTCTATTAAGATAAGTCTGTTGGTTATAGATTTTTCCTAAGAATATCGCGCACACTATGCTAAATAAGTAAATTAAACTTATGCCTAAAACAAGCATTTCTTTTGTTTTTTCTCTTAAGGTTTTCTTGATTTGAATCTCAGGGAGGATGAAGGTAAGCCCATGGATCCCCTTATCTATGCAAACCTCTGATATGGAAGTCATAGATACATCTGTAGGAATTTCGATTTTCTTTGTTTTGGAGAGTTCTTCAAAGTAATGGACAGGCGAAGATTTTACCGGGATATCTATCTCTTTTTCAATTACTTTGTTCAGTTCATTAATTATACTTGCTCCGGTTAAGAATATTTTAGCCGGTTTCTTATTAGCCTCTTCATTATAGAATATAAGCAGCGATTGTTTAATCTCTCCTAAGAGTTTCATAAGCCCTATATCATCTTTTGCTGCGATTGGATTTGCTCCTACGGGTATATTTCTTGAGAAGAGTAAGCCTTGTTTCGAGAAAACCAGGAAATCTGTATATGCAGAATCAATATCAAGGATTGCGTAGAAGTCGGTTTGATTTATTTCTGCCTTGTGGTTATCTAAAATCCATTGCAAGCTTTGATAGGAACTAAGCGCTATATTATCAGTGAAAAGCCCAGCTTTATCTAATACATTGGTTTGGCGCCTTAAAGCGTCAATTTGGATTATTGCTAAAATCACCTTTGAGTAACCCATTTCATCAACGCCGGATAGTTTGTAAGAGAAAATTATTTCTTCTCTTTTGTAAGGGACGACTCTTGCGATATGCAGCTCTATCATCTGAGATATCTCTTGAGGGTTTTGAGAAGGTAAGTGTAAATTTCTCACGGTTACAAAATCGCGAGGAATAGCGATAGAGACTGTGTTTGCTTTTATCTTTTCTTGCCTGATAATCCCTGAGATTCTGCTTGCTATCTGTTCGTCGGTAAGGGCACTTATAGATTCAACGATGCAGTTGGTAACAGTGGTTTGAGTTGCCAATGATTTCGTAGCAATGATTTTAAGGTACTGTTTATTGATTTCTATTGCGACAGATGTGCTCATATTAGTGCACCATTTGCGTAATTTGGAATGTTGGAAGTAATATGGCTAAAACGATTGTCCCTAGGATAACCCCCATTACCAGAATCATTAAAGGCTCAATTAGAGAAGTAATAAGCGCGATATCGGCTTCAATTTCCCGATTATAGGAATTATAAATTTCATCAAGCACGTCACTTAGCGTCCCTGATTCTTCTCCTACTGCAATCATCTTTGTAAAGAATTTCGGTAAGCTGGTGTAGTTCTCGGCACTTTTAGAAATCGTTTGTCCGGAAGCCACCTCTTTACAGACTTTTTTAAGCTCATCCTTTAAGGCTGGGTCTGAAATTGTAGGGATTGATACTTCTAATGATTTAAGTGCAGGGACTCCGCTTTTAATTAATAATCCGAAAGCACGCGAAAAATATGCAAGGTCTTGGTTCCTGCTTAATCTTTTAATGATAGGTAACTTAGTCCTTATCTTTACTAATATGTTAATAAAAGTAGAAGTTCCTTTTTTAAAATAGATATACAATATTACAGCGGCTATTATGCCGGCAATAATATACCAGGTTTTATTAGAGAAGGCGCTTATTTGAAGGATTATTTTTGTAATGAGCGGCAGGTCTTTCCCAAGCCCTTCAAAAAGCGGTTTAAGTTTTGGTATGACAAAGTTTATAAGGATAAATATACTGGAAAGCCCAACCAGCATTAATAGTATTGGATACGCTAAAGCTACTCTTATTTTAGTCCTTAGGTTGTCCTCTCTTGTTAGAAAATCGCTTATCTGTTCAAGGGCGAAATCAAGCTTTCCACTTGCCTCCCCTGCTCTTATTAGATTGATAAAAAGAGTTGAAAATATATTGGGGAATTTTGCAAGTGAATCGGAGAAAGTTTTGCCTTCTTTTGTTGCGTTATAGATTTCATGGATTACTTCTCTAAAACGTTGGTTGTCGGCTTGCTCATAAATAATCCTTAAGCTGGAAAGTAACTCAACACGGGCTCTTATCAGGGTAGTTAGCTTCAGGGTAAATTGCAGGATTTCTTTAGAAGAAATTTTCTTGTTGATGATGACTTTCGCTTTTTTTGTTTTTGAAGTTCCTGCATCAGCTGCTGTAGTATGTTCTGAAATTGAAATAGGGAAAAGCCCTTGGGAGGTTAATTTATTTACGGCATCATCCCTGTTTATTGCTTCAATATGTCCATCAACAGTTTGATGCAATCCCTTTTTTGCTTTATAGATAAATTTTGGCATTATTCTATGATTCTACAATTCTTAAGACTTCTTCAGGAGTAGTAACCCCTTGTTTAATTTTTTCAATACCAGCATCAAGCAGGGTTCTAAACCCAAGCTCTTTTGCTTTCTTTTTAATCTGGGCAGCCGATGCTTTATTAATGATTAATTCCTGGATTTCGTTAGTCATCATAAAAATTTCATATATAGCTGTCCTGCCTTTAAACCCAATAAAATTGCAATTTTCACATCCCTTTCCGTGGAATATTTTAATTCCTTTTAAGAAATCAGGCAATGGTCCGGGGTCTTTGAATTCTTCTTTACAGGATGGGCAAATAATTCGTACAAGCCTTTGTGATATGAAAGCATTTACTGATGAAGCTACTAAGTAAGGTTCAATTCCAATGTCCAAAAGCCTTGTTGCCCCGCTTGCAGAATCATTGGTATGCAGGGTTGAGAAAATAAGATGCCCCGTTAAAGAGGTCCTGATTGAAAGCTCAGCTGTTTCAAGGTCTCTTACCTCTCCAACCATCATTATGTCGGGGTCATGCCGCAGGATACTGCGTAATGCGGTTGCGAATGTTAAGCCAATCTCTGGCCTGACTTGAATCTGCATAACTCCCGGAAGCTCGTATTCAATAGGATCTTCAATAGTAATAATTTTTACGGCATCTTTGTTAAGTTTACTAAGGCAGGTGTAGAGCGTTGTAGTCTTTCCGCTTCCCGTAGGCCCAGTTAGAAAAATGATTCCATGCGGTTTTTTCATCAAAATGTCAAATTTATTTTGATCTTCTGGCTCAAGGCCAAGATCGTCCATATTGAATAGTAAATGCACCGGTAGTATTCTTATGACGACATTTTCTCCGTATAGTGAAGGGATAATAGATATTCTTAAATCAACCTGTTTATCTTGGACTTTTACGATTGCCCGGCCGTCTTGGGGAAGCCTTTTTTCTACTACATTTAAGTTTGAAAGTATCTTTATGCGTGAGACTACCGCTGTCTGTAAGTATTTTAGTTGTTCCGGTATGCGCATATCGTAAAGAACGCCGTCAATGCGGTATCTAACTCTTACTTTATCGCGGAAAGGCTCAATATGAATGTCGCTTGCGCGGGCTGAGATTGATTCAGATAATATTTGGTTTACAAGTTTAATTACTGAAGCGTCCTGTGCGGTTTTTTCGAGTTCTTCAACAGCTTCTTCTTTTGCTTGTGCGGTTTTTTGCTCTTGCATTGCGCTCTTGTCTTGAGTCAAGATTTCTTCAATAGTCTCAGCACCCAATCCATAATAGCGCCTTATTGAATCAAGGATTTCTTTTTCTGAAACAAGGACTCTTTCTATGTCAAAGCCAAGATGAAGTTTTAAATCTTCCATTGGCCAGACTGCCAAAGGATCAGAAATTGCTATAGTTAGAAGATTATTTTTTAATTTAAGCGGCATAAATTTGTAATGCCAAACGAATTTAACGGGAACGGCTTTTATTACTTCAGGAGGAACTTTGGTATCTTTTAATGTTGGATAAAAGATTAGCCCAAGTTGTTCTGCGAGTGCTTCTAATAATTGAGACTGGCTTATGTAGCTTAAACGGATAAGCGTTTTTCCAATAATTTCTCCGCTACGCTTGCTTTCTTTAAGCGCTGAGTCAAGCTGTTCTTTTGTAATTAATCCTTTTTGGACTAAGATTTCTCCTATCTTCATTTTTCTTTCCTCGCATCTTCGATGGAGCCAATCATATAAAATTTATCATCTGGGACTGTGTCTACCCTTCCCGAGATTATCTGTTCACACCCGTTAATTGCTTCTTCCAGGGTAACATAAACTCCTTTTTGGCCGGTGTATAATTCTCCTGTAAAAAACGGCTGAGTAAGGAAATTTTGAAGCTTCCCGGCACGGTCAAAAATAATACGTTCGTTCTTTGATAATTCTTCTTTGCCGATGATTGAAACAATCCTTTGCAGGTCCTGGTATTTTTGGAAATGCCGCATTATTTCTTGAGCAAGTTCAAAGTGCCTTTTTCCTACAACAGCAGGATCAATAAAACCGCTTGATGACTGCAATGGGTCAATTGCCGGATAAAGCCCGCGTTGGACATAATCTCTTGAAAGAACAACAGTTGAACCTAAGTGGGAGAAGATTGCTACAACAGCAGGGTCAGTAAGGTCATCTGCCGGTACATAGATTGCTTCAACAGAAGTAATGGAAGCGCCTCCTGCTTGAGATCTGATTCTTTCATGGAATTCACTGATTTCGCTGGTTAGCGTTGGTTGATAGCCTGTTTCTGAGGGAATTCTTCCTAAGAGCGCTGAAAGCTCAGCTCCTGCCTGTGCGAAACGAAAGACATTATCAATAAAAAACAAAACTTCATTTCCTTTTTCAAGATAGTGTTCTGCTATGGCAACTCCGGTATGCGCTGCTTCAAAACGAGCGCCGGGAGATTCATCCATCTGGCCAAAAACCATTATTGAACGCCTAAGAAGTTCTGTCCTTTCAAATTCATAATAAAGCTCGTTACCTTCCCTGATACGTTCTCCAACTCCGCTAAAAACGCAGGTTCCTTCGCGTTTGGTGATAACATTATGGATAATTTCAAGAATCAGGATTGTTTTGCCAAGGCCGGCACCTCCTAAGATCCCGGTTTTAGAACCTTTGACAAGAGGAGTTAGCAAGTCAATAGCTTTAATGCCGGTTTCCATGATTTCAAATTCCAGTTTGCTGTTTTCGTCAATCTCGATGTTTCTTTTTGAATCTTTAAAGTTATGAGTTGCGATAAAGTCTTTGCATTCAAGAGGCCCTTTCCTGTCTATTGGCTGGCCTAAGACATTTAAAACTCTCCCATAAAGGCTGTCTCCAACAGGGACAGTTAGGTTTTTACCCGAAGCAATACCCGCGGAGTTTCTTTTGATGCCATAAGTAGGATTAAGCGCAATACATCTGCAGATATTCCCTTGCCTGTGTTCTACTACCTCTAAAACAATTTCTTTATCATCAAAAGTTTTTGTTTTAATTACTTCGTAAATTGCAGGAAGAGATTCTTTATCAAATTGTACGTCTACAACTGAACCGGAAACCGAGATTATTTTCCCTTTTTTTTCGCTCATTCTGCCTTTTGCCTTCCAAGTAGAATTTTGGAGGCGGAAATCTCTCTGATAATCTTATCTTTTAATGCGTGAATCTGGCGAAAATATTCTAAAGAAAGCTTATGCGTTAAAAAGTTTAATTCCTGAGTACTGCCTTCAAGATGCATGATTCTTGCGGCAAATTCCGATTGTTTTGCCGACCAGAAAATATCCTGTAGCTTGTATCCGCTCCATAAATCAATTACAGCTTCCAATACCCATCTATTATCAGGCTCAATTAAGACTTCATCAAGAAATATTTTTGAAAACTGCGCTTTCAGTGCTACATCGTCATTATTTAAATGTACTTCGGGAGTCCAGGGCAGGAATTTCATGGCTGTTACTCTTTGTAGCGTCAAGCTGACGAATTCCGGATAGACAATAATAATTCTGCCAATGTTTTTCCGATAACCATTTAATAGGTAATCTCTAACCTTAGTAACTTCTTCATATCTGACCTGATCAGTTACTCCGGGGAAGAATATAAATTTTTGATTTAAGTCTTCTAGGTATCTGGCGCCTCTTTCCCCAAGCACAACTATCTCATCATTCGGAGAATGTTTTTGATCCATTGTTTTATTGATAAGTAAGGTATTAAGCCCTCCTAAAAATCCTTCATCACTTGTAACTACCACGATTGTGCTTTTTAACTCTTTTCGTTCAAGCAGATACGGGTGCTTTACTTTCTTTTCCAGAAGAATTTTTATGCAAAGATTTATTTCTTTGGAGAATGTTTCATTAAATTTTTCTTTTTGCTGAAGCGTCCGGAATTGTATAGTTGCGGCAGTCTTTAAGACATCAATAATGTCGCCTAGCGTGCGTGAAACTTCAAAATCTTGCCTTAATTGTACTAAAGGTCTCATTTATTTTTTTTAAGTGTTTTTATTTAACAATTCCGTTTTTACAGCTTTAAAGAAATCGGCGATCTTTTTATCCAGCTCCATTTTTATTTCAGGGGTAAGCTGTTTTTTATCTTTAATTTGTTTAATAAGTTCCGGACTTTCTTTGTATAAATATGGACAGAAGCCTTCTATATACTTTTTCAAGAACTCAACAGGAACTGCTTCTAGGATTTTTCTTTTAAAAGCGTAAAAAAGCACAATCTCTTCTTCTAACGGGATAGGATTGTTATTAGACTGCATTAATATCTGCCGCAGGGTTTCTCCGCGTTGTAGTTTCTCCGAAGCTTCTTTAGAAAGCCGGGTTCTAAGTTTTGTTAAGCGCAGCATTTCTCTGTATTGGGTATACTCAAGCCTAAGCCCGCTTCCAAGCTCTTTAATCGCTGGATACTGGACTTTGCTTCCAATACGGGAAACTGAAAGCCCGACGTCAATTGCGGGCTTAAATCCTTCCCGGAATAGCGGGGTGCTGATATAAATTTGGCCATCAGTAATTGAGATAAGATTAGTCTGAATGTACCCGGTAATATCTCCTTGTAATGTTTCAGCAATAGGCAGGAATGTCATTGAGCCGCCACCTAATTCTTTTCTCAGCTTGGCCGCTCGTTCAAGAAGCTGGGAATGCAGATAGAAAATATCTCCCGGGTAAGCTTCTCTTCCGGGTGAGCGCTCAAGGAGTAATGACATTTGCCGATAGATCCATGCATGTTTTGTTAGATCATCAAATACAACGAGTACACTTTTTCCCGCATACATAAAGTATTCTCCCAAGGCGGATGCAACGTATGGGGCAAGGTATTGTTCGGCTGCAGGAGTGTCTGCGGAAGCAGAAACGACAATCGTATATTTTAAAGCGTCTTTATCCAAGAGAGAGTAAATAACTTTTTTTAACGCTGTCTCCGGACCGCCTATCCAGCAATAAATACAAATAACATCTTTATCTTTCTGGTTGATGATAGAGTCTATCCCAATGCTTGATTTACCGCTTTGTCTATCCCCGATAATAAGCTCTCTTTGGCCTTTTCCAACAGGGATGATGAAATCAACAATTTTAACTCCGGTAAGCATAGATTCGGTAACCGGTTCTCTTTCCATTACTCCGGGAGCTTGCCTAAAAACAGGGTAAAAATCGCTTGCTGCAATTTCACCTTTATTATCTATCGGTTCGCAAAGGCTGTTAACAATCCTTCCGATAAACTTTTCTCCAACAGGGACATTAATGATCTCGGCAAGCGAGCTAACAATTTCTCCTACTGAAACTTTGTTTTCTTGCCCAAAAATAATTACATTAACATCTTCTTGGGTAAAGCCGATAACCATTCCTTTGATGCCTTGGGGGAATTGAATTAATTGACCGTAGACGCAGGAGGGTAAACCATCAATCTTTATGATGCCGTTTTTTACTTCTTTGACTGTTCCTACCTCTTTTATGTCTAATGTTGGTATGTTTATACTCATAATTAGAGGTTTAACAGCCTTTTAGGTATGGTATTGTTTTTTGTAATTTGTTCTTAAGGCTGCCATCAATAATGAATTCGCCTATCTGGATGATAATCCCTGCAATCAAATCAGGATTTATACTTTCTTCCATGGTAATGTCCTGGCCTAATTTAATTGAGAGGGTATTTTTTAAACGCGATATTTCCTTTTCGTTTAATTTAAAACATGAAACGATTTTAATTTTATTTGATTTTACGGTTATTCTTGTTTTGTCAAGGTTTTCTACTTCTTGGATAAGTTCATCAATTAGCTGATATTGCAATTGCTCATTATTTTTTCCGGTAAAAGCAAGCTTTAACATTTCCATTGAAAGCTCTAAGGCCTTGTTCTTTACGTCGGAAGCTATATTTTTGCGGATTCGTTCTATCTCATCATTCCCTTGAGTAAGTAACTTTTGTTTTTCAAGCTTTGCATCTTCTTCTGCTTTCTGGCGCAAAGAATCACAAAGCAACCTTGCTTCATCAACGATTTTTTTGGAATCAGCCCTTGCTTTATCAAATTCCGCTAATTTTAATTTTCTTGCTTCTTCAAGTTCTTTTTTTACTTGAGCTTCTCTTGCCGATAGCTCAGCCTGTAGTTCTTTAAGCCGGGTTTCCGCGTAGCCAAGATGTTTTTTATAGAGGATCCTAAGTAAGAATAGCAATCCGAAAACAGCAGCTACTTGCAGGATAATTAATTGGATAATCATAGTTATTTAAATAGGTTAAAAACAACCAAAAGTGCAATAATAGCAATTGCTTCAGCAAAAATAAACGCGATAATCATTGAGATGAGGATTTTTGGGGCTGCTGAGGGGTTTCTCCCTACAGCTTTTACTGCAGCATAACCGATAATGCCAATTACAGCCGCGGGCCCAAGTGTGCTTAAAAACATGATTAAGGCAATCGTGAAATTACGCATATTCCTCCACAAGTATTGTTAAATCGTTTCTTGACATTTTAGCAACGCCATATTTTATCATTATACGATTTTCTTTAAGAGGATCTAGTCTTAGCGTAACAAACCCGCTTCTTAGACGGCATAAAAAAGGCTGATGGAAATCTAAAACTGTAAGCTCTCCGTCTTCTCCGGGCAAGACAGCTTCTTTTATATTTCCCTCAAAAATGATTTTTCTTGTATCCATTAACGAAACATTCATTTTTTATATTATAATATTGTTTGTTGGGCGAGTAAAGATAAATTTATAAATCTATTAATGCCAGAGGGTAGCAGATAAATAGTCTTTCCAGGTAGAATTGAATTCTTCTAAAGATTTAAAGCCATAGGTTTTCTTGAATGCGCTAAACCAGTCTTGGTTAATCCCTAATTCTCTTAGCGCCCGGCAGCAATCGCCAAATTTATCTTTTCCGTATACTTTGATGAGAAAGTCTATAATGCTAGTTGATTCGGCATAAAAAATATCCGGCATTAAAACTCCTCCGCGGGACATTTTCCCAAGGTCTTCCAAAGGCAAAAATCCGGTTTTGTTGATAAGCCATTTTGCGACAAGAAGCCTGTCTGGTCTATTTTTCTTTTCTAAAAAACAGGCAACTCCCTCGTCGAGCCAAAGGGGTATTTTCTTTTTGTATCCGACAAATTCACGGAAAATGATATGGCCTAATTCGTGAGGCAGGATTGTATCAAGGAAATCTTGCATATTCATATAGGAATAAATTTCACGTTTCGTTGCGTGCACTCCACCGGTGGACCATTCCGGGTAATTCGTTTCATTTTGATAGGTTTCCTTATCTTTGTATAAATAAATCTTAGCGCGGCTATCCCAAGTCCAAAATTTACTGTAACGGATGAACCCTAGTTCTTCAGCGATATTTTTATAATAGTTTTCGGCGTGGTCAAGAATTTCATTAACATATGTTAATGAAGCATTCTGAAAGTATAAAACAAAATGTTCGCTTTTTTTGGTTTCCCAAAAAGAGGTTTTGATTTCAGCCTGGCAGGTGGAGTAAGAGATGAGAAAAATTATAGTCATTGCGAGAAGTGAGCGAAGCGAACGACGAAGTAATCTAAGACTATAATCTATGGATTTCACTTTTGGTTGGCTAAAAGAGAATTTATGATTTTGGTTCTTCTTTTGGCTTCTCTTCTTCGTTTAATATCTTATCAATATCTTTCGCTTCAAATTCCTTCTCTCCCTCTTCTTCTTTCTCGAGGGGCTCTCCAGGAGTTTCCTCTCCTTCTTTGGCAGGTTTAAAGAAAGTATCTTCTTCTTTAATGGTTTTGATTTGTTTCTGCCAGATCATGTAGAAGCTCCCTCCTAGGATGCCTAAGAATAAAACAATAATAATAATAATTTTCCAAACTGTAGATGAAGGAAAGAGCTTAACTTGATTCATGAAGCTGCGCGCTAAGACTAAGTCGGATTTTACCGAATCAAGGATTTTTAAGTTTTCTCTAAAGTCTGAGATATGGCGTTCAGGATTAGCTGGAGAGCTTAGTTGGTTTTCCTGGACTTGGTTTAATTTTGATTCAATGTTGTTTTTTAGGAAAGAGATTCTATCGGAAAATTCAGTATTTTTTAGTAAATCATAAAGTTTGTTAATTTCTGTCTTTAGAGGGGTAATTTCAGTTTCGGGAATAGTCCAGATGTCGCGGATTTCAATATCCCTTTCAACAATTTCTCCCGGTTTTAATTCATATTCACCATAGATGTAGTAGGAGCCTTGTTGAGTGTCGTAGGCAATCTCAAGGTCTCCTTTATCAACTACGTTCTCAGGCTTAGCTTCTTTGGGCAGGTATGCTTTTACAGGGACTCTTTGGACTTGTTCTTTGGATGGGTTAACAGCGATTACCTTTAAAACGATGTTGGCATAAGCTTGGGTAGAAAGTGAAATAAAAAGGCATAAAAAAACTCCTACCATATAAAATTTAAATCTTCTCATTTTGCTCCTCTTTATTTATACTCATACCAAGTCTGCGTGACTGGTTTATTGGCAATATTATCCACCATTTTCTTATTTAATTCAAGCGTTGCTTTTAATTCTTGAGACTTATTCTTTAAATAATCAATATCATTCTTTTTCTCAGCAGTGACCTGATATAGTTTTTCTAGATTAACTCCTGCATCTCCGGAAATCTGCTTGATTTCTTTTGATACGCTCTTTAACTGGCTGTAAATTGAGTCTAACACGTTAGCAGATGCAGCTGCATCTTTAACATCTTTTACTAGGCTCTTGCCTAATTGTGAGAGCGCTGTTTCAATTAAGGAGAACTGAGTTTTTAAGTTGTCTGCAACATCTCTTAAGGTTGAGATGCTTGAAGTAGCCCCCATGACCGATGCAACGTTTCCGGCTATTTGTTCAAGGTCAGCTTTGATTACTGAGATGATCATAGCATCCACCGTTCCGTAAGTAGCCTCAGAGCAAACTATTGTAAAGTCTCCTTTGCCCCATCCACCATCGAATAAGACAGGGAACTCGTATATAGCTACTTCAGAAGTAGAACTGCTAGTTATCGGTTTCATATTTCCGGTTAAAACTAATTTGTTTTCTGCATCATAGACTTGAATAGTTGGCTGAACGCCGGTATATGAACGGAAGCGGATAACCAAATCTTTTGTTGAACGAATAGTGTTATCTCTATTAAGAATTTCAGATTTTTTAATTGTAGTTACTTCTTTTTGAATCGTTTGTACTGCTGGAACGATTGTGCTCGTAGTCGTAGATAATATCTGTGAAGTATCACTCTTGACAGAGGCAACTTGAGTATCTATTTTATCTTCAATTGACTTCTTAGCTTTACCTACTTTATCCGCAATGTCATCAACCTTTGTTTCAATTGTTGTTGCTGACTGTTGTAAGCTTGTTAGTTGTGAAGTTTGCTGTGCTTGTTCAACAGCCTGTGAAATATCTATTGAGGCTCCTGAAGTATATTGTCCTGCACTGTAGTTAATAATTGCTTTTACGAAATAATGTTTTCCTGTGGCTAAACCGGTAGCTTGCCAATTAAACCAGAATATGCCTTTATTGTCACGATAATATAAGCTTCCCATTCCAGGTTCAGTAGTAGATAATGTTTTTACTAAGGTTCCATTATCATAGATTTCCAAGGTAGCTGATTTGAGGTCGTTTAAAATTTGTTGTTTGATTGTATCACTGTCAGAATCAGATGGCCCCATTAATTTTCCTCTTCTCTCTAACCATGTGGAAGCTCTTAGTGTGTCTGTAGCTGGATTATAGCTGGTTGATAATAAAACGTGCCATTCAACCTGAGCGCTTATTTCATTTTCAAGAAGAACTGTTTGTATTGTATCACCATCAGCGCGCCAATCAGCTGCGCGTGCAATGTAGCCTTTTTTGGACCATCTGGTAATATAATTTCCAGCTGGGTAGTCCCTAGTTTGAGGTGAAGATAAAAGAACAGCGTTAATGTTCGTAATATCAACTAACCATCCGGTTTGGTCTTCTTTTACTCCTAATTCGTCCAAATGTCCATGTGTATCGTAGTCAACAACGTCCCAAGTGATATGGTAATAGTCTGCTTTGAATTCAGGAGATTCAATAAAAACTGTAGGATCATTTGCATTGGTTATTTTAAATCTACAGTGTTCACTCCTTGGTTCCGGAATTGTCATATTGCATTGGCCTGCTGTAGCGCCAGTATTATTGATTGTTACGGTTTTAGTATTATCCCATGAGGTACCATTAAAATATTCAAATATAACCTGTGAGATACTGCCTTTTGTAGTCCAAGTAAACGTCTCTGTTTTTCCTACGATCTTTCTCTTTTGAGCTTCGGTATCTAAGTTAGTGATTACGAAAGCACCTTTAAACCTTATATCATTTGTTGAGCTAGCAGTAATATCGGCCCTTTCGTTGTTATTTTGGTCAATCATTGTTACTTTGATGCGTATTTTGCGGCTAATTAATACATCATTTGGAATCGTCCAAGAGAAACTATTAGTTTGGTTAGGTGCACAGTCAATAGTAGCAATAGGATATGTGATTGCAGGAGTATCTGATTCAAAATATGAAAGGCGTACTTTATTCAAGGATAAGCCTTTTGTTCTCCACTGAATAGGAAGTATTTCTCCAACCTCATATTCTGTTTTTGCTTCTGTTCCTAAAGGAGCAATTAGTTCAAGAGCTGGCTTAGGAAGAATAATTACGCTCTTTAGTTCAGACTTGACCTTTAAGTTTAGAGGGCCATAATTTGATAAGCCGTCCTTAGCTATTAGCTGAATTGGAATTTCTGGTTGGCCTTGTCTGCCTAATAAAGAGAATAAATCAGGTATTCCTGTTCCTCCAGGTCCGGCCCATGTGTATGAACCCATACCAGCCACATTGTCATTAGGTAAACCAAAGGCAATAGAAGTAAATGAGCCGTCCGGCGGGGTCGCTGAAGTATCAACGGTATATTGCAAAGCAATACTGTCAGGGTTGATGTAACCTTCAGTAGTCCATGTTATTGTTGGCTTCTCTCCAACTGCCCAATATACTCCTGTGCCAGAAGGATATGTAAGATTTATAAGCGGAATACCTATTTCAAAGATTTCTTCGTTGCTTGTTTCCCCAAAGGCGTTAGGTTCATCGGATTTCCACTTAACGTTATCAGTTATCAAGATTTTACAATTATTAGATGGAATGGTATTCTTCTGAATATCCCAAAGGAAAGTCCCTGTGTTGCTTAAATGAAGAGCAACAGGTGAACCGTCTTTATTAAGAATATCTTCATAAGGCCCTCCATTAACTGAATATTGAATTCTTAAGTCGTTGTGTGTAACTCCTCCATTATCATGCCAAAGAATAGGGTATTGTTTTCCTATGCGTAGGCAGTTTGTGCCTCTTTGTACATGGTTTGGTGAGTCTATGAATAACTGTGGTTTAGGAAGCACAATAAATGGTTGTTCAGTGTCTCCAAATACTTTGTAGTTTGTGCCTGCTCCTAATCCCCAATAAATATCGTTAACTCTTACTTTTACTAACCCTTGAGCTTCAAGTGGCAAAGTCCAATTTATCGAGGTAGTTGTTGGCCCCCAATATTCAGGATGACCTGGATCATATGGGACTGGTGGATTAATAGTTTGACTAGTTATAAAATTATCTTTTGACCATTGGACTATGAAAGGTCCTCTTAATTTACCAAGCGAAGTCCAATTGATAGTTCTAGTTTCTGTTACTGTCCATGGCTGGTTGCCATCAATTCTGGAGACTGTTATTACAGGGTATAGGATAGAGAATAGCTTTGATTCTCTTTTGTATTCCGTTGGTATGCTTGGCAATTCTATAGGCCTTTTAATTACTATATAGGCGGTTCCTGGAGAATAGGTGTCACCTACTGTCCAGTCAAAAGAACCTTCAGAATTCAATGGCCCGCCAGTATCAATGTTATGCCAATTTGTTCCATCAGTATAAGTTAGCACAACTCCATCTGGAATGTAACCTGCTGTAGTCCATTGAATTGTGTAAGTATCACCCATGTATAGAGTTTCAGAAGCAGCATCCGGATTCGGTTTAATAAAAACAAGCACAGGCTTACCAACTCTGAAATTAATTTCTTTAGATGCGCCTGAACCTCCATCTGCTATTGGGTCATAAATTCTGATAGTTGCTTTATCATTTTGATCATCAGGATCGTTAGGTAAAGCATCAGTTGGGACCATCCAGTCAAAACTCCCCTGGTCTGTATCTAGAATGCTGGAGCTTGTAATGGGGTTGTGAATAGCAGTGAATTCGTTGTTCGTTCTATTTCTCCATTCAAAAACCAGTTTCTTAATTGCTTTTTGTGCTCCTCCAGTTGTTTGCCAAGATATTGGATGGCCTGTTGTTCCGACGACCCATGAGTCGTTTGTAGTCGGAGAAACAATAGTTATCGTTGGTTTTGTAATTGTAAAGTTGCTATTTGATGGATCGGATACATCCTCGGGTAGCCAAGAAGTATCAACAATTTTTAGTTTAACTTGCTGCAAGGAGTTTTGTCCTTCAGGAACGATATCTCTTGGAACTTGCCATGGAAGCGTGCATTGTGAATAACCAACCTCATCTACTTTTACAATATCCCCATTATTAAGGTTAGTTATTTTTATCCATGAGCCTGCGGCTCCACCGTTAGTTGAGTAATAGAATTCCAAAGAGTCATTTTTGATGGCTCCGATATTGCGCCATACAATATTATGGGTTCCATGAGCATACCAAGTTTCTGTGCCATTTGGAACTTGTAAAGCTATGTGTGGAGTACCGAAGCTTAGTTTTCCGGATAAACCAGATACTTTTGGTGTAGAAGTAGGAGAATCTTTAATTTCGACTTTTATATAGGCATTAAAAGTTTGTGTTGTTGGAATTTGGAGATATGTTGAACCAGTATTATCTATTGCTGCTAGAGGACAAGTCCAAGGCCCATTCTCTCCGGCTGTTGAATAATAAATGTATGTTTTACCTGAATAATCAGGCCCGGGTGTACCTCCAATCTTAATAAAGTTATTACCGAAAGTTTCCCATTTGATTTCATATATTTTACCCATAGTTAAGGTTGCGCCGTCAGTTTGGTCAGGCGGGCTAATGATGTTTAATTTTGGCAGATTAAGGATTTCAAATGGCCCTACAGAAGTTTGAGGCTTTCCTTGTAGGGTGGTTGTGCTCCCGTTTTCTCCTTCATCTGTTATTCTTAACCAAACATTTTCACCAACAGCTTCAAGAGGAATATTTGTCCATGTATATTTTCGCTCTACATTTGAAACATCGCTATCGATAGTTGTCCAGGTGCCGTTAATTCCATTAGTTGAATCAATAGAATAGTCAATTTTTAGATAGTTACTTATTGTTCCGCTTGTGCTCCATTCAATAATATTGGTGTCTCCCTTAACCCATTTTGTAATAAAAGGAGATGGTGAGCTTATGCTTATTGTAGGTTTGTTTACATAGAAATCAATAGATTCTCCGGTACAAGGATTACTTTCAATTGTTCTTGCCCCATTTTGAGCAACTCTATTAGACAATGCCGTGCCAATAACCTGAACTCTGACAGGTAAGTCTATTCTTGGAGGAATTGCATCTAAAGGAACAGTCCATGTATAGCTTCCAATCGTAGAAGAATTTGGAGTAGGTCCGACAGTACCTATAGGAATAGGAGTAGGAGTAATATCTCCATAAGAGGTTTCTTCAGCTGCGTTATATTTTAGATATTTTAGAGTAACATTAGGCCCAAACATTTTTTGGTTCGTTGCCCAGTTAATTACTAATGGCTCTCCTGCTCTTATTGCTGTTAAGCCTTGCGGAAGAGTTACGGTAATATTAGGGGCTGGAACAATGGCAAATGATCCGTTTAGGGTATCAATTATGGTTGCTCCTACGCTATCCCAATATTTCCCCGCGTCTACAGGTGAGAATATTTTAATCTGGCATTCATTGGATATTGTTGCAGGTATAGCCCAGCTTTTGTTTCCGCTGGCAGCGTCTAAGTTTGCACCAATAAATGTCCAGGTAGAAAAGACGTTTTGAGCGTTTTTATATCTATAATATATTGAAAGAGGATGTATTTCTTTTCCCGGAGGTAAAGGCGGTAATCCATAAACATCCCAGAGAATGAAGTTTTCTTTCCCTGCTTCCCAGATATCGCCGTTTATCGGAGAGGTTAATTTTAATGACAGGACTCTTAAGTCTGTTGGAGAATCCGCGACAATGTGGTCAAAATCATTAGAAGTTATTCTTATGCGAGATTGCTCTGAAAGAATTAAAGGAATAGTTGTCGCATCCGAAGGCACTGTCCATGTCAATAAACCATTGTTGGGTGCGTTTTCGGCGATTGTATAGTAATCATTTTTATCTAGACGATGAAGTTGAATTTTAACCGTGTTAGTTGCTCCATTAATTCCATCAGAATTCCAGGTTAGATCATAAGTAGAGCCAATATTTAAAATAGATACAGCTGCTCC
Source organism: Candidatus Omnitrophota bacterium (assembly GCA_028715415.1). NCBI lineage: Bacteria > Pseudomonadati > Candidatus Omnitrophota > Candidatus Omnitrophota bacterium. Next base: position 200,359 of record JAQURX010000001.1, read on the forward strand.
GGTAGAGTTTAATTTTACAGCATTAACTGTAAGATAAGGGTTCACATATTCAATAACTAAGTTATTTAATACAGGTTTTTCCTGGCCGTCAGAATACAGTATTGCTTTGTATTGAAGGTATCTGGTGTTATGCGCTTCTGTATGGGCTGAATTAATAATTGTATAATAATCCGGTAGCTTAGAGTATGCTGGGTTAACTGGGGTAGAGCCGGTTTGATCGGTATAGAAGGTTAAGTCTCCTCCGAGAGTTACACTAGCTGAAGCTAATCTTGGAGTAGCTTTTCCGTCTCTAGAATGTAAAAATGCGCGGTAATAAAAATCTCCGGAATTAAAACCCGCAATATCTCGTTGGAATACGGTTAATCTTGCAGGAGTGATTTCTGTGGCGAGATTGGCTTGGGCATATCCGCCAGTTGTGGCTAATTGCCAAGCTGCCCCTGTCCAGTAATACCACTGCCATCCGTCGCGGGAAATCTGGTATTTAATTTCAAGTTCATCGCCTGTTCCCGAAGGTATGTCTTTTACCGGATTAAACGAATCAATCTTGACTCCCTTATTTAAGTTGAAATCATAATTGTAGTATACGCCCATTACCGGTTGAATGCATGGGTTATCAGTGGAATATCCATAGTTAACATTTGAGTAGTCTTGTTCGCTCATATAGGTTAAAGATTGGATTATGTCTGTAGCAGTTCCAAAGTTATAATTACTTCTGACTTCCTCTTGTGTTAAAGCTCTGTTATAAAAACGAACTTCATCAAGCCTTCCGTTTAAATAGCCCCACGAACTGCCAAAAGTATTACCAGAAGTGTAGCCGTTAGCAAAGCCCAGGCCTAGAGGAGCATTAGTATTTAATGCGTATTTTGCTCCAGATCTTGAATTAACCAGTCTGCCGTCTAAATACATTTTAGAATTGCGTTGGAAAGCCTGGGCTGTGTTTCCGTTATAAATCACTGACAAATGGTGCCAAGTGTTTAAGGAAGGCAAAGTTGTGCTAATCGTGTATTCAGTGCCATCTTTACAACCTAAGTAGAAATATAAATAGCCATATGCGCTTCTTACAAAGAATCCCCAGTATCTGCCGTTTAAGTCGTTATAATAATCGGCTTTTCCAATTAGAACTCCCGGTTTATTGCTTTTTAACAAGAACCATAAATCAACTGTAAAGTCTGTGTTAAAGTTTTGTTCACTGTTTGGAGGAGATACTATTGAACCGAAGTTATCTGCTTGGGGTATTGAGCCATACGTATTGATTCCATTAAGGTTTAAACAGTTGCCAACCTTGCCCGGCAGCCATGAGCCATTTACTATTCCTTCGGTTGAGCCGGTGTATATTTTACCGTTATTTAGAGTATCTTCAGAAGAATCTTTTACTAATGTTGAATTCCCCTGTCCGTCTTCAAAAGACCAATATCCAATTAAATTAGTAGCATTAATAAAGTTATTCAATGAAAAATTAGGTGAAGCAGCGCTAAGGTTACCATAATAAAGATATATTCGTTGTGTATTCTTAAAAGAAAGCAAATAAGGTATTTTGAGATAGAAAGAAGCGGTTTTATTTACGGAATCAAAACTGATAACCTTATATTTAAGTTCTTGATATCCGTCAGAAAATCTTAAGTCTGCTCCATCCGGGCGAGCCTGATTATTAGTAACGCGTTGCCAAAAAGTCGGATTGCTTGAAAGGTCCATTTTCACTAATCCTACCCAATCTTTTCTATCCTGTAAACATGAATATGAGATTTCAATCGGTTGCCTGTATGACCAGCCGCTGGTAAATAAGGAAATCTGATTAGAGTTTGTATCTACTGTGGAAGTAGGGTTTGGTGAAACATATTTATGGAATTCTTTGTGAGCTTGAATTTCAATTTGAGTTAAGGCTTTATCGTAAAGCCGAACTTCATCCATTATACCGTTAAAACAGAGGTTGCCCGCCGTATCTGCGCTTAGCCAGAAATTGGTACTATTTGAAATATCTCCTAATGGGTTGCTGCCGCTTACTAAATTAAATGCAGCTCCGTTTGGCAAGCCATCAACGAAAAATCTTCCTGTATTAGTGCTGCCATCTCTTGTGATTACCAATGCGATGTGATGCATATTGCCATCATTTATGTTGTTTGGGCCGATAGATGAGATTATATTAGTTCCGTCATACATTTTAAGTGCGGGCCTACCTTGTTCAACACCAAATACAAATCCTTTGGTTGAATCGTATTTTCTTGCAATTGTTCCATATAATGCAGAGGTTTGGATCCAAGCTTCAAGGCTAAAGCTTTGGTTAAAATCAAAGTCTTCCCAATCGCGGTTTAGAATTGTTCCATACCCTTCGCAATCAACATATTGATTTATCCCATTAAAGCTTAAGGCTTTTCCAATTTTTCCCGTAACCCAAGGAGAGTTATTATATAATCTTCCAGAATTCTTCCCTGTTACATCTATGATTGTATTTCCCGCACCTTCTTCAAAATCCCAATAAGCAATTAAATTAGCGCTATCTTTGTGAACATCCATTGTGCGGCTAAAGTTGCTTTCTGCGTCTATAATTTTATTTCCATAATACATTTTTATGTTGGTTATGCCTGTAGGCAGCGTCGGCATATTTACCCAGATTACTGCGTTATTGGAAGGGTGCCTATATCCTCCATATGTAAATGATTCAATGTAATATTCTAATCTTTCTCCGTTTGCATCAACAAACTTGATGTCATCTCCTTTGATCTGAGCGTAATCCCAGTAATTATACAAAGAACTGTTGATATTTACACGGACTTGATAACTATCCAGTTCATCTCCTGTATTATTTATCTGAATATTCTTCCAGTAAAAAGCAGGTTTTGTTATTACTGCTCCTCCAGTTGGGGCCAGATTGATGTTTTTGTCCATTGCATAGTCAACTACATTAGTAAAATCGTAATTAAATATTTGGCTGGTTAGTGATGGTCCTTTCCATTCTCCCCAGCTTATGCCATCAGTAGAAGATCTTAATTGGAATCTAACATCGGTTCCGGGCAATAAGCTTTCGCCCCAGTTTACCTTTAAGGCTCTGCTATTATCTGAGCCTAAGTTATAAGTGTTTGAAGTAATCTCTTGTTGGGCAACCGGGTATCGTGTGTAGTCTAGTTCAAGTTTGTGCAAGATTGGTACTTCGGTACTGTTGTTGCTGCTAAAGTTGAATTTATATTGGACGTATTTATCTTTTGATTTTGCAGAAGCAGCGCTATTTATATTAGCTGTATATTTAGTCATGCCATCAACTACTTGGGGTGCCGAAATCTGCCTAAGGTCTATAGTTTTACTCCAGGCAGTCGCGTTACTCATGTTAGATTTATCGCTTGTCCTTATGGATGGGCTTATTGATTGCAGGCCATTTGTAAACCATCTAAATTGCCCCCAGTCCGCATGTTTTCCAATTTCTTTTACGCTTGATATATAATCACCAAATGAAAAGGCGTATAGTTTTAAGAAATCATATCTGCTTTGCCCTCTTAATGCATAGAAATATTTTCCTCCAGGGCAGGCCAGGGTTCCGGGAGCTTTTATTCCAACCGGTAAATTAGAGAATTCTGACCAGGTATTATTCACGAAATCGTATCTTAATACAACAGAAGAAGAATAATCTTGGTTATAGTTTGTGCCTTGTAAGACATAAAAGTAATTTCCAAATCCCGGATAAATTAATTTACTGTTGTTATTATAAAATACCGCAGGAGCAAGTGCGAATTCTCCCCAGGCAGCGGGCCCGGCAAGATTATCTTTTGTAGTGTCAAATTTATATATCGTTGGAGAATTTGCGCCTCGCATTACCCATATGTAATTACCAGAGCCCGGATAAACCATACTAGCTCCCCAGCCTATTGTATCTGGGGTTGTGCTAAATAATGTCTGCCAGCTGTCATTTATCAAGTTGTATTTTAATACCGTTGTATTACCGCTGGGCAATGCATAAATAGAGTCGTCTTTCCATACTAAGGAAGCGCCATAACTCCATGATACCGGAGAAGATCTTTTGCTTTCCCATGTATTATCTGCTATTGAATAACGGTAAAAACCAGTTGAACTGACTCCTTGTGCAACATATATATAAGCGTTTCCTTGGAATTCTGCTATTGTCATAACAGGTGACCAGTTGCTTAAGTCAAAATTCGGGGTTTCCAAATTATCCCATATATCCGTTTCTGTATTATAGCGTAAAAGTTTTGTTCCCGAGCCTGTATAGTTTAATACAAAGACGTATCCTTTGTAACCAATTGCAGCGCTTCTGTAGCTTAATAGTTCTGGAATCCCTTGAGGTTCGTTCCATTTGTTATCATTTGGAGAATAGCAGTAAAAACGGTCATATTGAGGATTGTAAACATAAAGCATTTCTTTTGTTCCTCCCTGTCCGTCATCTACTGTTGCTGATACGATTGAATGGGCTGAACCATTAGAGTCAGTATTGTTAAAGGGTAGTTTAGCTATGTTTTCCCATTGTTTTGAAGTGTCTGCTTCATTAAAGTTATAACGCATTAAATAAGACGCAGGGTCTCTTGGGATACAATAAAGATATCGTCCATCATCTGGCGATGTTGAGTAAAAGAGAACTGCGCCAGTGTTTGCTACCACAGCTTCATTGTCTACGGAAATCATACTCTGGGAAGAAATGTTTGAAGTTGGGTTAGGCATACTCATTTCAAAGAAATTTGTGTCAGTTTTATCTGGGTTAACGAAGAAGAGCCTTGGTAAACCATCTTTGTTAAGGCCATATGTTAAAACATTGCTTCTGTAGAAATTTTGAGTAAAAGGTAAGGTCATGATTTCAGACCAGTTTCCGGAAACAGTATCAAATTCGTAGAATTTATTTCTATTTGTTTTAAAGTTGCCCACTCCGGCAAAGAACAATGATTTTCTTTCGGGGCAATATATAATTTGAGTTCCAAGGGCAAAAGTTTCCGGGCAGCTGTTTGCAGTAAGGCTCCATGTTTTAGTGTTTAAATTATATTTATATAATTTATTTGTGATCCTGCCTCCAGTTGCATAGATTGTGCCTAAATCTCCTTGTGTACTGCTTGGTACATACTCTATTTTGGAGCCATTAATTTTAAAAGGAGTGCGGATAATATCTGCCCAGCGCCCCTTAGCAACAGAATACACCCAAATTATATCTGTAAGAGTATTAGTTGCGTAAGGGCCATAACAAACATAAATATTTTTTTGGCTATCAATTGCTGTATTCCCCGTGCGATATCCTCCCATAGGTGTATAATCCATTAATGGGTCGCTCCATGCAGAAGCGAATAGATCACCGGAATTTACAAAATCAAAATCAAACTTATAGAATGATGGGTCTGGGTATGGAAGTGTATACAAACCTTTGTAATCACCTGTTGCTACATGGCAAAGTCCCATGCGATATTGGGAAAATGGAGTAGCCCCGGCAGAGGTCTTGATTAGTTCGTTCCATGTTCCTTGAATGTCCCCAAGAGAGCCGGCTTCCAGGCAATATCTAGCCCAGGTAAAGCCGTGTTGTTCGTCGGCATGTCCGGAGAAAGCATAGATGTATTTTCCTTTGGTTCCTAAATCAACGTAGGTTAAACTGTTTCCTCCTGAGTAACAGGCCAAATAAACCGGAGAATCTGCCAATCTCTCCCAAGTATTAGTGGTAATGTCATATCTATAGAGTATGTAACTATCTCCATTTGTAGCGTAAATATATTGTCCACTACCCGGGTAAACTAAGTTTGTCCCCGGGGTAAAATACGGCCAAGTTGTTGGAGGGCTCGCCGGTGCTAAGTTAACCCATCCATTAGTAGTATCAAAGCGATAAAAGTCTCTTGTTCGGGAATTAGAGCTCCATTGAGTGCTCCAGTTTGTACCTCGGGTTGCATATATATAAGGAATATCCATATTTGGTGTGCCTACAGATGCAGGAACGCCAACAATACAAGAACCCGCTTCTTCATAAAATATATCAGGATCTATGCCATCGCTTGCAGAATAATTAGGCCTTTGTGCTTCAGGAAAATTGGCTAAAGTATTCCATACGTCAGATCCCGGTGTTTGTCCGATTGCATAACGATAAAAACCATTTGAACTATTTCCCGGGAAAAGATAAATATAATCAGTGTTGTTATCTCTTAAATAAGCCATTTTATTGCCTGATTCGGCTACTGTAGCAGGAGTAGAGGCCAAATTTTCCCATTTATTATTAGACAGGCTGTAGCGATAAAATTTACGTTGATTTCCGGATGGGGCATAATAAATATAGTCGCCAAAACCCGGGTAAAACATGTTTAGGTTTCTTGAATCTGTTTTATATGGTGGCGCGCAGAGCGTATTCCATCTACCCGTTGCAGTATTAAAACTCCATGGTTTTATATAGTTATAACCGGAAAAGAAAAAAGCATCTCCTGTTGAGTCGGATTGATTTGAGGTATCCGCATAGTACATGATTGCTTTATAATTGCTTTTATCTGCAGGAAGCTCTGGAAGCTGTTCCCAATCAGCAGAGCTGTTTGTGTAATCCAGCCTGTAGAAGGTTCTGTAATTCGTGACATTGTAATCATAACCACCGTCCCCTCTGAGGGTAGCAGTTCTATAGGCGCTGTTAACATAGATATATTTTCCTCTGCCGGGATAATAGAAACCAGAGTAGCTTGATATTACGTTGTCAAAAGTGTTATTTTGATAAGGCAGCGTCTTTCCTGTTCCCCATGAGTTATCTACTAAATTAAATTTATATATAGATTTATTTGCGTTTCCTGGAGTGCAGTAAATATACTGGCTTCCTTGAGGATATAATAATGTTCCTCCGTAATTTACATTAAGATCAAGTGAGGTTGAGGTGGACCAGTTAGTGCCTCCTACTGAGAGGTCGTATTTCATAAATTTAATGGTTTCTCCACCTATAGTTGCAAATAGCTTAGGAGTGGGATTGAATTGGTTTTGTTCAACATAAACAATACTCGCCCCCCAGCCGGCAGGCGCTAATAATTTTGCTAACAATACCCACTCGCCTAAGGGGTGTTCGCCATTTGGTAGTGTATAGGTATATGTTTCAAATGTACCACCTCCGCGGATGGCAAAAATTTTAGTTCCATCAGTGGCCATACTTACTCCAAGCCCCGCAGCAGCTGGTAAAGGCTCAAGCATCTCCCATTTCCCGTTAACAATATTGTATCTGCCAAAGTATCTACCATCACTTTCTCCGAATATGCAATATACGTATTCGTTAAGTTTTACATAAGCTGAATACAGCCCCGGTTGAGGTAAAGAATGAAGTGCTGACCAGTCTCCAAGATTCGTAAATGCATCTTTAGTCTCAATTTTAAGCTTTAAACCGGTTGCGCCATTCTTTTCAACGTTATTAAGAGTTCCATTAAAATCAGCAGAGCTCGTATCGGTTTTAGTAAATGTGTCAGCTAAAAGGGAAACATTGTTTCCTGTTGAGATATTGCTGGTTTTAGAAGAATAGCTTCCAGCAGGCCAGGATGATTGTGTTACAGTGGCAGCTTTGACATCTGAGAAAATACCGATTTGGCCAAAAATCAAAGCTTCTGCAAGAATTATTCTTAAGATTTTATTGAACATTTAATAGGTCCTCCCTACTACTGTTAATATATAGGTAAATAGCACGCTATTATTTATTTGGCACATTAAGTTTTTCCTCAAGCTGTTTTGTTTTTTCTTTTTCAATCGCAAGCCTTCTTTGCATGGCTTCCAAAGAAACTTTATCAGCGCGGTATTTCTCATCCAAATTCTTTATTATAACTGAGTTTTCATGTGCTAGTTTAAGGTTAATTTCACCTTGTTTCTTAAGCATCTCTTTTTGAAGATTTCTTTTAAGATTAAAAGTGACTTGAGAAAAGTATACAGATATAAAGATCAGTGCTATTACTGATAAAGCCCCAGTAACAAGAAAGAACCTTTTTTTTCTTTTAAATTCCGCATCAGGTATAGAGCTATCAATTTCAGATTTATATTTTTCAACTTCAAGTTCAACTTTTTCTATAAAACCGTTTGTGCCAAGTACTGTCTTTTTATTGAGCTCTTTATTAATAAAACCACTTCTATCTAAAGAAAATTCTTTGATAAATTCTTGATGATCTTTATTTTTTAGATATTTTTTAGTTTCTTCAATTTCACTTGAGATATTAATGTCTAAACTTGGTTTACCTAAATAATTAGCGAAACTACAATAAGGATAAAGTTCCGGCTCTTTAACAATATTTAGGATTTTAGGATTAAGATGAATATAGGAAGCAACCTCTAAAAGATGAGTTTCTTTTTCAACTAAAACCAGTTTAAACCTTTCTTGGAAAAGATGGCCTTTTCTTTCATATTTTGAATTGAAATATTTTGTATAGTTTGCATTTAGGTCATGCATAATATCAGAAATTGTTAGTCCAGCTTTTAATTCAATCAATAAATGTAGATGGCTTGGGATCAGGCAGAAGGCGAATAATTTAAAACCATATTGTTCTTTATATTTCTTTAATAATTCAGCGTAGGTTTTATAATCTTGGACATCTCTAAAAATTTCTTCATTATTATCACCGCGGCTTGTTACGTAGTATAGTGCGCCTTCAATAAATTTTTTAGGGACTTTAATCATTTTAAGCCACCTTTTCTTTTTAATGCGTTGCATTTTTATTGCAACGTTGGTTTATTGCGTGGTACTTTGCAATAATTTTAAAAAAAAATCCCAGGCATTTTACCTGGGATTGGTTGTCTTAAGTTTCAATCTTCGGTAATCTGCCTGTCCCGGAATTTTCCCGGGATGCACGACTTTGCGTCCCTTGATTACTCAAGGTTTGCCTTTTCGGATAAAGAGCATTAATTTCTACATTAAGTATACCATACGCTTGATTTCTTTTCAAGGTGCGTGGCATTTTATCTTTTTGAGGGGTTAATTTGCTTTTTTTTGTTGTATGATTTTAGCTTTTTCTGTTAGCTCTTCCATACGTTTTTTTTCAATTTCCAGCTCTTTATATGTATTTTCTAAAGAAGGTTTACTATTATTGTATTTTTCCGATAATTTCTTGGTTAAGATCTCTTTTTCTTGATTAAGCGCTACTTTGAAGTCATTCTCTATTATTAAGCTAGCTGACTTGATTTCCACCTTGATACGCGCCATTTCAATAACAAAAATAGCTACAATTATTAGAAATACAACGAATAAAATCAGATAAAAATAGTGCAGAAACTTTAGCTTTGGCATATTTAGATTGGACATTTTAATCTCAATTGGAACCAGATTGGACGTTTTAGTTGGATTTTATAATGCTTATCGTGTTCTTTACTTCTTCTGCATCATCCGCATCCGGCTTTAATTCAAGGTATTTCTCGTAATTAAAAACAGCGTTCGCGTTGTCTGTTTTTATGTCTTTGTAAAGAACAGCTAAGTTGTAATAAGCATCAGCGTTCTTTTCATCAAAAGTAAGAGATTTCCGGTATTCTTCAATAGCCTCATCATTCATCCCAGCTTTTGAATAGCTTATAGCTAGATTGTAATGGAATAAAGCTCTTTCTTTTTTTAGCGTAGTTTCAAGGTCTTTTAATTTGTTTTCAAGCGATTTCTTTTCATCAGATAATTTTCTCTGAAGCACAGCCTGGTCTTTGGTTAACTTTTTTTCATCTTGAGCTAACTGAGTTTTTTGCCGTTCTAATTCAGCTTCTTTATTTTCTAAAACTTTTTGGGCATCATCCAATTTTTTTTGCAGAGCTTCCTTTTCTTTTTGAAAATCGTTATTTAATTTTACATAATTTAATGTGTCGGCTTGCAGTTTCTCGTTTTCTTTTGTGGTAGCCTCTTTTTCAGTTTCAACGCGCTGTTTTTCTTCGTTAACTTTTACAAGAAGTTGTTTTGTTTGATCTAATTGCCCTTTGAGTGATTTACTATTTAAGAGTAATGCTATGCTTGAGGCAATGGCAATAATGCTTAGCCCAATTAGAGAAAAAATGAATGGTTTCGTGCGGATTAATTTATCAAACATTATTTTATTCTTTCTAGTTCTTTAATTCTTTGTTTTGCTTGTTCTGCTCTTGTCCCTTTGGGTGATATTCCAAGAGATTGCTTGTAATAATTAATAGCTTTGGTTCTTTCATTTTTGTCTATTGAACAGATCATTCCTAGTAAATAAGAGCTTTCAGCGTCATCAGGAACGTATTGTAAGGCTTCTTCAAAAGCTTTTTTAGCTTGGTCAAAATTGACCGCAAGGGTTTCGCTCAGTCCAAGGTTATAATAAAGCAGGTTTAAAGTAGCCTTGTCATTCTTTAACTCTTTAGCTTTTGATATTCTTTCCTTAAGTAGCCGGTTAGCTTTAGCCACTTGATCTTTAAGGATATATTGCCACTCTAAATAATTAGCTACTCTTCTTTTTATTTGGTAGCTTTCTTCAAACAGTTTCTGCTCAATAGATTGAGATTTTATCAATGAATTTACTTGGTTTTGCAGAATGGAAGCGGAATTTTTTAGTTTTTGATTTTGTATAAATACGCTAATAAAAAGCATGCTAGATATTGCCAAAGCGACCCAGCTAATTACAAATAAAACTAAAATTATTGTAAGCACTTTTTTGGAGTTTTTCTTCTCTGCCATATAAATTCTCCTTAAATATTTACCTGAATGGCTCTTGTAATATAGGATTGCTTGATTCAAGCATATTTATCAGGTATTCAATGTCTTTCCTGTTAGGTGCATCAGGCTTAATCCATAAGTATTGTTTAAAATGATAGATCGCTTTAGAGTTGTTATTTAGTGAATGTTTGTATAATAATCCTAAATCGTAGTGGACTTGCGCGTTTTTACGGTTGATTTTTAATGATTTAGTGTAGGCGGTTATTGCATCTTCATAGAGTTTAGCTTGAACATAAGCAGTCCCTAATTTTTCATATAATTGAGCCATTTCAAGGTCTCTTTTGTTAGATAATGTATAAACTTTATCTTGTAACTTTTCTATTGATTCTTTTGACTTTTCTCTTTCTTTCTCTAGAGTTTTCTTTAAAATCAGCCGTTCGTCATTCATATTTTTGGAAAGTTTCTCAAAATTAGTCAGTTCCGCCTGCTTTTGCTTAAGTTCATCGGTTTTTAGGTTCAATTCTTTGATTATCTCCTCAAGTTGATTCCTTAAGCGTTCTTCATTTGTTTGTATTGATTTAATTTTGCTTTCCGCTTTTATACCAGGATTATCAACTTTTACCTGAGTTGGTTGTTGCGGTAGTTTGTTTTCTTTTACGGATATTTTAACTTTATCTTTATTCTTATCTTTTATAACATCATTTATAAGGTTGATGGTATCTTTTTGGGATACGGGATTAATCTGTTGAGATTCTTTGGCTTGGGCAAAAGCAACTCTTTGAAGTCCTAAGGCTATCAATATTGCTAATATTGTGACCCAGGCTTTCTTTTCGTTTTCTCTCATTTTCCCTTTCCTTATTAAAATTCTTTAATTCCTTTAAGTTTCTCTTGCACTTCAGTTTGTTTCGTATCCGGTTTAATTGAACTACCGGAAGTTTTTGGAGTTTGCAATGCTTCTAAGACGGCCTCTTCTTTCTTTGGCGACATCTTAATTTCTCCAACCTTTCTTTCAATAATATCCTCTTTAGTATCTTCTGCGACGATATCATAGGGAATCATTCTTTCAGGTTCGGTGCCTTGGAATAAATTCTCTCCGGAGATTAGATGTGGAGTAAGAAATACTATTAATTCTGTTCTCTTTTTTTGCTGGGCGTCAGAGCCAAAAGCAGCTCCAATAAGCGGTATTTTTGAAAACCACGGAAGTCCTACCCTATCTCTTCTGCTTTCATTTTTCATTAAGCCTGCAATCATAATCATGGTACCGTCTTTTACTTTTACTACAGTTTCAGCTTCAGAAGTTTCTACGATTGGGATAGTGCTTTTTAGCGCAGTAGTAATTGTTTCCCTGACTGAACTGACTTCGGGTTTGATTTTCATTGTAATATAGCCATCTTTATTAATCGTAGGAACAACGCTCAATTTAACACCGACGTCTATGAATTGGACGTTTTCTGAGGTGATTGTAGTAACGTCAGATTGGCTTTGGGATTGTGAAATATAGGCTTCGCGGGAGCCAACCATAATTTTTGCCTCTTGGTTATTAATTGCAGCAATGCGGGGCCTGGAAAGTATTTTTGTGGCTCCTATTGTATTAAGGAATTGCAGTGTGGTTGTGAATCTGTCTGCGGCAAGCGTTCCGAAAGTAAAGGTATAATTTGCAGCTGTTAATAATGGCGAAGGTGTAAATGAAGGCGAAGCAGGAAGCGTACCTTTTAAGTCAATGCCGTGTATATTTTTATCTTGAATTAGTTTTTCCCAGCTGATTCCTCTTTGGTATTCATCTTTTAAGGTGATTTGCACGATTTCCGCTTCAATAAATACCTGTCGGGATTCTTCATCAATAGCCTTAACCATGCGCTTTAATTTCTTCATTTTATCCGGCAGGTCACTAATGATAAGTTTTCCTGAGCGTTCATCAACAAAAACTTCACCCGGGCCGGTAGTTATTGCGCTTGCTATTTGAGTTTTTATATCAGCGGGTTTTGCGTATTTAATATCAAATATTTCGGTTTGAGGAGATCGATCCAGGTCTTTGACAGTTTTCTCCATCTGATCTAATTTTTCTGGGATATCCAACATAATTATTGTGCCGGTTGCTTCGTCAACGATAATCTTACCAATGTCAGATTTAATTTGGCCAAGCGCATTAAATATGGTTGCCGGCTTTGCAAAATTCAATTTAAGGCTTCTGTATTTTCTTTTTTCATTGTATTTTTTTCCATATAGTCGTTCGTATTCGGAGGAAGTCATTATGTTTATTATTTCATTATTTCTATCCGCGGCTAAATCTTGGCTTACTAAGACTACGTCAAGAGCGTCTTCAAAAGAAAGGTTATTTAAGAAGATGTTTACTCTCCCAGCGACACTCTTAGTTGGGACAATTGTGACTCCCATTTTTAAAGAAAGAATCCTAAAAAGCTCGTTGATATCAATCCCTTTTAAGTCAAGAGAGAGTCTTTCTTCTCCATCAACTTTTACGCCTTTTGTAATTTCTTCTTCTGAAGCGACTTTGGTAGTACTAGAAGAAGAAATTGGCAGCAAAGCTGGATTTGTTGAAGGGTTATCAGTAGGATCCCTGGTGTCTTTTTGTTGTTCACTCGTTTGAGGAATTGGAGAGTTGTTGGGGAGAGGTGTATTTGCTGTAGGATTGCTTGGTTGCTGTGTACTGCCAGATTGAGCCTGTTGTGCATTATCCTGAGTAAAAGCATTTTTTAAAGAAATTAAGCCCAGTAATAAAATGAAAATTAATACAGTAGTTTTTTTATTAAATAAGTTCATATGTTTATCTTAACTCCCATTCTAACTGGTCTTTTCCTAAAATAACCTTTTCCTTAAGAATCTTTTTTATAAAAAGTTGCTTAAGCTGGTCTCCTGTGCTTAAAAGGTATGTTTTTTGGTCTTTAGAATCTTCAATCATTGCTTGAGGTTTATCTGACCAAAGAATTCCTACCAATTTAAGGCTACTTACTATTTCTCCCATTTCAGGAGCAATTTTTGGAGGAGTGCCTACAGGAGCAGAAGGCGTATAAGTAAAAATGTTGTGTTTTTTTGCCAAGGCAATCGTGTCTGTTATGTTTGCTTCTTGTTTTTTAAGCATATCATCTTTTGTTTCGTAAATCGCTGCTTCTGCTTTTACTTGCTCAAGCCTCTTTTTTGAATTCGCCCCAAGCTTTATGAAATCCAGAATAAAGAATATTGTCAGGATACCGCAGAAAACAATAATTATCTTATTCGCAGTCCTTAAGTTAATAAATTGAGATAGGTTTTTGTTGCCTTGAAGCGTTTTTAATCCGGCAACAAAGTCTTTTAAGTTAAATTGTTTCTTTGCTCGTTCAGGTGGCACCTCCATGTTCTTTTCTGTCGATTGAGGATTTTCAATTATTTTTAAAAGTTTTTCTTCGGGTGTTGAATTGTCTTTTTCTATTGGCATTTTTTAAGCGGTTACTTTAACTTCTTTTGAAATTAAATCCTGGATTATCCCTGCATCAACTACCGGCTTATTTTCCATGACAAGAGTTTTAAGCGCGTTGTGACAAAGCATTCCGATTCTGCGCGGGTAACCTTGGGTATAAGAAAATATTTCTGAAATTGCCTCATCAGTAAACAAAGGAACTGGCTGAGTGTCCCCTGCTGCTTTAAGGCGAAACTCAATCATCTCTTTTGTTTCTTCTTCATCAAGTGGATTTAAAACATATTTAAGGCTTATGCGGTCCCAGAGATTTTTTATTGAGCGGATACTGGGAAGTAATTCCATTTGAGCAAGTAAAACTACTTGGAGTAATTTGTATTCATTGGTTTCATAATTTAAAAGGACTCTCAGCGCTTCTAATGAAACGGTATTTAATTTCTGCGCTTCATCAATTAATAAGACAACTGTCTTTTTTTCTTCAACGCCTTTTTGGAAAAGATATTTTTTGATTGCTTCCTTGTAATCAAGGATTGTGGGATTTGGTGAAAGGATGTCAATCTTGAAAGTCCTGATTAATGAATCAAGGAAAATTTGTTCAGTGTCAAATGTTGGATCAAGCACCATGTGAAAGATTATGTCTTCTCTTTCTTTTAACATTTGAAATACTTTTCTTGAAAGCGTAGTCTTGCCGGTTCCTACATCACCTAAGATAACATTAAGCCCGCGCTTTAAACGTATCTCAATCATGAGGCGCATCAATGCGGCTTTATGTTCTTTTGATTCATAAAAGAAATTTGGGTCCGGGCTTGTGGAGAAGGGTTCTTTATCTAATCCGAGTATTTTAAAGTAGCTCATCTTTTGAAGAAGAAACCTTTATTTGGGTAAGATTTATTTTATGTCGCATTCTCTTTATTCGTAAAGTATTACGACACTTCTAAACTTGAATTAATTATAGTAAAAAGAATCACAATTAGCAAGAAGTTTTATTAATAATTTAATTTATATTATATTCTATTTGTCGTTTACTAAATTAGTCTCTTGTTCTATAGTTTTTGCTTCAGGCACTGAATATTTTTGCCGTGCGCTGCGATTTACCACGTCGCTTCGGCTTAGCGTTCTCTTGGGAGCCGTCCTTCGCTCCTCGTAAATTCTTGCGCACTAATGTTAATAGCTGTGCCAAAAATCTTCTAATGTGCCTTCAGCAAAAACTATAAAACAAACACAGCTTTTAAGTGAGAAACAAGACAAGGCATCAAGAGAAAAATTAACATTTTCTAATTAGATGCTAATAATATCGTAACCTATTGAAATTATTTATCTTTTGCGCCTGAATATGGAGAGAATTAGGAAGATGACAAGGTAGCTTGCTATGCCAAGGACTAGAGCAATTACGACGTAACCTACTATTACAGGAAGGCCAATCTTTAATAGAGATATTTTAAACAAGTTTGCCCAGTGGAAGTCTTTTAAAAAGATAAACCACTCTTCTTTTATTTTGTGCCATTCAGTATTAAAAATAAATGAACCTACTTTTATTGCAGACAAAAAAGTTACGAAGCTTAGCCAGGTATTTGTAAGCAGGCTTCCAATTAATGCACTTGCCCTGTTTGCTTTTAATGCTAATGCTAAAAAAATTGCAGCAACAGGCCCTGTGCCTGGAAGGATTCCCGCGAAGATTCCAATTCCAAACCCAAGCGCTATTCTTTGAGGCGTATCATTAATTAAAAATAATTTTTCATAAACTTTTTTAAAGAAAACTTTTATTTTATTTTTTTCTGGCATCTTCTTCCTTTAAGGTTTTTTATTGTTAAGAGTTTTTGGTTTGATATTTACTCCGGCAAGACTTTCTAACCCATGGGAATCTTGGGTCCAGCCATTATGTAAGCCGTATCTCTCCATTGAAATTTCAGCTTCTTTATATTCTTCTAAAGTTATCTTCCGGGAAATCTCCTTAAATTCATTTGATTTGTAATAAGGCGTATATTGGCTCATGAGGCTTATGTAAGTTTCGGGAGAAATTTCACTTGCGATAAATTTCATAATATCTTCTGTCCCGGAAATATTATTAGGCAGGACTAAATGCCGGATAATTAATCCCCTCTCCATTATTCCATCTTGGTTAAATTTTGCAACACCTACTTGGTTGTGCATTTCTTTTATTGCTTCCTGATTATGCTTTGGATATTCTGGTGCGTTAGAATATTTAAGAGACATTTGAGGATCATGATAGCGCATGTCCGCAAGATAAATATCAATAATTCCATTAAGCGCTTTTATTGTTTTAACAGATTCATATCCGCTAGTGTTGTAAACAATCGGTAATTTTAGTCCCTTATCTATCGCAATTATGAGTGACTTTAGAATTTGTGGAAGAATATGTGTGGGGGTTACTAGATTAATGTTGTGGCAATTTAATTCTTGTAAATGGAGCATGATTTGCGCTAGGTCTTCAAAATTTGTTTCTTTTCCTTGTTCTGATTGGCTAAATTTATAATTTTGGCAATACACGCAATTCATATTGCATCCGGAAAAAAAGATTGTTCCTGAGCCATTTGTCCCTGAGATTGGCGGCTCTTCCCCGTGATGAGCCATAAAGCTGTATACTCTTGGGAAAATCCCGGTTTTACAAAATCCAGTTTCATTTTTTAAACGATTAACTTTACATTTGCGCGGGCAGATACTGCAGGATTTTAATGAGTTAAAAAGCTTGTCAGTTATATTTTGCAATAAACCGTTATCAAACGCTGATTTGGCCAGCATAAATTTCCCTTATTTGATTAAAGATATTAATGTATTCTTTTGTTCTGTAGTCTGCATAAGTCCATTTTAAAGGGATAAAAGAGCCATTCTTATAGGAGAGAGTTATTTCTGCAAAGATCCCCTTTGATAAGTAGATGCGGTGGGCATAATCTTTTGTGGTGGCTAAAACAAGCTTAGGCAGGTCAAGGTATCCGGGGTCAATATTAATTAACCGTTTGTTTTTTTCAGAGAGTTTCTCTTCTATTGTATTAGTGTAGATTTTTATCTGAGGCAGCTCATTAGGAAGGATTAATTTTTTAAAACTGACAAACTTTCTGTTTAGGGGTTTTCCGAATTCTTCTTCATAATAATTTGTATAGTTGAAAGGCAAGACTTTACTTTCAAAATCAATCCTGCCGAATTTCTTCTCTAAGATCTTTTCAGCCTTTGTTAGCTGCGATAGGTCTTTAAAGATGAAACCGGATATTAATTTTACCGGCGTAATTTTTTTAATTTCACCCATACGAAAAAACGGGGCCAGAATTATTTTTTATTTAGAATAATTCTGGCCCCATATCCTATGTTCTTCACACTGTTAATTACTTGGAATGAATTGATTGATATACTGCGAAATCTTCTTTTTTTGTGCTTCTTTTATTTCGTTAAAAAATATTGCTATGTTAAATCCGCCGGTTGAGTTATCCTCGGTTCTTACTAAAACACCTTTGCATTCAACCGAATAGCTCTTACTGCCTTTACCAGTTGAGACTGGGAGCGTTAGTTTAATAGCCACTTTAGTAAATGGAGGAATATATTTATTAATATGGCAATATGCGCCTACACAGCTGACATTTTGAGTGTCAGTTGTAAAATCATAGCCATTAACCGCTAGATTAATCGGCAAGCGGTGCGATAAACGAGGATGTTCCCTTCGTTCTGATTTTCTTATCTTTGTCATTTTTATTTCTTCTCTTCTTTTCCTTTTTTCAGGAAAGCGCTCCAGCATTTTTTGCTGCAGTAGTATTTGCCGTTACGATAATATCTTTTTGTTTTTTTAATCGGTTTGTTGCAGCTTAAGCAATTAGTCTGCTTCTCTGCTTTTGGTTTTTCTTCTTGTGCTGGTGCGTTAGTTGGTGTTTCAGCCATTTCTTTGTTTTCCTTTCGTTAGATTTTGCCTAATTTTAGGTTTATGTATTCCGATAAATAATTCTTCTCAGCTGGGTCAATCTCAATAAATTCTATACCCAGCCTGTTTCTGTTTGAATGAGGCATAGGGGAAGAAAAAACTACACGACCCACAGGTCTTAATATTTTAGCAGCAATTTCAATTTCTAACATTATCAGGTTTGAAGGAGCGATAAACAAATTGTTAATAAAACCAATTCCTCCAAGGCTGATATTGTCGCTTATGGCGTTATCAAAATGTGTTGAACCGCGGATTTGATAGCGTAAAGGAGCGTGTAAACCAATCCTCTGGAACCGTCTTTTTTCCTCTTTTTGCTTCTCCATGCAACTATTATATCACGAAAATTATTAAAGTCAAAACCAATAAGCTAAATATAAGTTGTTTAGAAAAATGACCGGGATTAATCCCGGTCATTTTTTATGGATTATTTAAGCAAAATAATTTACTAATTTTTTATACAGGTGGATTCCCAGTGTTCACGCGTATCAAGGTGATCCGGACGAGTATACCAGTTGACAAATGTAAATCCGTCAGCGCACTTCAAATTCCAACAATTGATATTTTGTATAGGATATATTGGGCCTTGAATAAATTTGCAGTCTGTATGAATAGCATTGATTTCTGTTTTGGCAAAACCGTAAAATCCCCCTTGTTGATAGCCACCAGCTTCAACCCATTGGGTTCCATTGCAATAGTATAGTTTGTTGCTTGAATACACTACGGATCCTGCAGTGGTTGCGCTACAGCCTTGGCCGCTATTACCAATTCTTATTGTTCCATTAACATCTAATCTGGTTTGAGGATTTGTGGTTCCGATGCCAACATTCCCACTGTTACCCACAATACGCATGCGCTCAGTTCCAAAGCTTCCTTCCCAATAGTCATGCACAAATGCCAAGTCCGAGCCTGTTGCTACTGTTCCCGCGCGGTTAATAATTCCAAATGCGGCTTGCCCATTTTGTTGAAAACTTAAACCTACATCTCCAGAGTTTGTTCTTTTTAGGGCAAGTTTTATGTTGCGATTATTTGTGTTATCATCTCTTACATCTAGTCTTACGGTAGGATTCGAAGTGCCTATGCCGACATTCCCCCCTCCTAGAATACGCATGATTTCAGTCCCTCCGCCTCCAGGCCCTTCCCAATAGTTATTA